>CABQNA010000004.1 GCA_902465425.1 uncultured Collinsella sp. | reverse complement strand
TTGCCCTCGAGTACGCGTTTGCCGTCCATGACCTGCGCCAACGCTGGAGGAATGGCGGCGACATCGGTCTTGATCAGGTAACCGCGGGCGCCTAGCTTGAGCGCCGACACAATGTACTCGTCATCTGAGAATGTCGTCAGAAACACCACGCGTGCCGCGGGGTAGTGCTCAAGGATTTCGCGCGCCGCCGAAAGGCCGTCGCGCCCTGGCATCTGAATGTCGAGCAGCGCGATATCGGGTGCGTGCTCGGCGTAGAGCGCCACCGCGTCGTCGCCGTCGGCACCGGTGCCCACCACCTCTATCTGCGGCTTAGCGCCCAGGATAATCTTGAGTGAATCGACCACCAGACGGTCGTCGTCGACGACTATGAGCCTCATCGGCCCTCATCTCCTTGTTGCTTGGGAATGGTGGCAAATACGCGCCATCCGGGGGCGCCGACTCGCGAGCCGGCAGTGAAAGTGCCGCCGAGCGCCTCGACACGCTCGCGCATGGAGGCGAGCCCCATACCCCCTGTGGCGCTGCGGGCGCTTGTTCGAACCCCGCCCGTTCCATCGTCGGTAACGACGAGCTGGTAAAACGACGGATGCTCCATGCACCGCACGGTAATGGTTTTGGCATGGGCGTGGCGCATGGCGTTGGAAAGCGCCTCGCGCAGCACCGCCGCAAAGCAGTTGGCGACATTTGCGGGCGCATGCTCGGCCAAAACTTCAAGCTCAACCTGCGGGCCGCCGTCCGAGCGCGCGCCTTCAACAATGCGTTCGAGCTGCACGGAAAGGTCGACGGCGTTGTCGTTGAGCGCGTGGACGCTGACGCGTACGAGCTGGAGCGCCTCGTCAACCGTGCGTTTGACGTCGGCGAAATCGGCGGCGACGCCAGGCTCGTCGGCGTGGACCACGCGAAGGGCTTCGGCCTGCAGCGAGGCGCGCGTGAGCTGGTGGCCGACGTTATCGTGGATCTCGCGCGCGATACGGGCGCGTTCGGCGAGTGTCGCGAGCTCGACTACGTAGTCCTGGCGGTCGGCAAGATCGCGGTTGCGCGCTTCGAGCGCGAGGGCTCGTTCCTGCAGCTCGTCGCGGGTACGGCGCATGCGCTTTTGCTCACGCTCCAGCTGGGCTGTGCGCAGTGACAACAAGGTGGCGGCAACCGAAAGGATAGCGGTCAGCAGAAGCGTTCGGGAGGTGAGCGCGTCGGTGCGAAGGTCCGCGACGAGCGCAAGGGCAAAAGCGGAGCCAATGCCCAGCGCGCCCCAGACGTGCTCACGGCGCACGCGCCGCGCGATGTCATAGAAGGCGAGAGGCGCAAACGGCACAAACGGCGGCACGAAGACGGCCGCGATGATGCAGGCGTAGCTCGCGGCCTCGCTCACACGGCGGGCGCGGTTTCCCTGTGCGACCTCGGCCAGTGAGGTGGCAATAACGCCAAGGCAAAACGCCGCAACCAGACGAGCGTCCACAGCAAGGCCCGTGGCGGCTGCGATGCAGCACGCCAGCACGATCGATTTGTCGAAAAGCCTGTTCATACGGGTATTGTACGCGAAGCTGCGCGTGGTGGAGGGGCCGCCTAGCGCAACCGTGACATTCCTCCCGCACGGTGGGGCGGTCGCGTCAGCGGGCCACGCGAGCGAGCCCCCGCACTCGTGACAAAGCTCACTGGCGCGCGCCGGCGGCTCCTGCGATGATGCAATCGTACCGGGCCGCAATCAACAGAAGGGCCGCCTCATGACAGACATCGTCCACGTCGAAAACCTCGTCAAGCGCTACGACGATCTTATCGCGCTCGACCACTTTAACCTGAGCATCGCCCCCGGCGAGATCTTTGGCCTGCTCGGACCCAACGGCTCGGGCAAGACCACGTCCATCAACTGCATTTTGCAGCTGCTCGCTTACGACAAGGGCACCATCGAGCTGTTCGGCGAGCCCATGACACCCGCCCGCTACGACCTCAAGCGCCGCATCGGCGTGGTGCCGCAGCAGGTGGCGGTATTCGACGAGCTCACGGTGCGCGAGAACATTGACTATTTCTGCAGCCTCTACGTCAACGACCGCAAGCGCCGCCGCGCGCTGGTGGACGAGGCGATCGACTTTGTCGGGCTGGGCGACTTTACCAAGTTCCGCCCCGGCAAGCTCTCGGGTGGCCTGGCGCGTCGCCTCAACATTGCCTGCGGTATCGCGCACAAGCCCGAGCTTATCTTTTTTGACGAGCCCACGGTGGCGGTCGACCCGCAGAGCCGCAACGCCATCCTGGAGGGCATCTGCCGCCTGCGCGACGAGGGCGCCACGGTGGTGTATACCAGCCATTACATGGAGGAAGTCGAGCAGATCTGCAGCCGCATCATGATTATGGACGGCGGGCGCGTGCTGGCGCAGGGTACCAACGACGAGCTCAAGCGAATGATCCAGATGGGCGAGCGCGTGACCGTCGAGGTGGGCGCCGTCGAGCCCGCCACGGTCGAGCGACTGCGCGCCCTCGAGCACGTGCTCAGCGTCGAGCTGTCCGGCGGCGAGCTCGTCTGCACCTGCGAGGCGAGCCCGCACAACCTGGTCGACATTCTCGACACGCTGCGCGCTGCCGACGTTGCGCTCGGCCGCGTGTGGAGCGAGCCACCGACCCTCAACGACGTGTTCCTCGAGATCACCGGCCGCGAGCTGCGCGACTAGGGGGCAGTCATGTTCAACACCATCATCACCACGGTTAAGGCGCTGCTGCGCCGGCCGAGCACATGGGTTTGGGGCGCGGTCTTTCCCGTCGCGCTTTCCACGATGTTCATGTTTATGTTTGCGAACCTCAGCTCCGACGGCACGGTCGATCCGGTGCCGGTTGCCGTCGTGGCGGACGAGGCCTGGGACGCCTCGACCTTTAAGGACGTGGCGACGTCGCTTGCCAAGGAGAGCGACGACCAGCTGCTCGAGATCCACGAGTGCGACGACGCAGCCGATGCGAGCCGTGCGCTCAAGGCCGGCGAGGTCGCGGGCATCTATACGGTCGACGACGCGGGCACGCCCAGGCTCACGCTGCTTTCGAGCTATGACAACTCACGTGCGTCGTCGGTGCTCACCGACCGCAGCATTCTGGAGACGGTGGCAAGCTCGTATACACAAAATGCCGAGCTCATGTCCCAGATTGCCCAAGACAACCCGGCGGCGCTCGCCGACCCGGAGGCTGTTGCGCGCGCCCTGTCGCTCGAGGGCGGCACCCGCCGCGTAAGCCTGACACGCACAACGCCCGATGGCACGGTTATCTACTACTACGCGCTCTTTGGCCTGGTCGCGATGATGTCTGCCGAGTTTGCCGCCTTGAGCGTCGTCGATCTGCAGCCCAATCTGTCGGGCCTCGGCGCACGTCGCTGCGTGGGCGGTCTTTCCAAGACGGCGTCGCTGGCTGGCATCTTTGTGGGCTCGTGGCTGGTCTCCTTTGCCTCGATGACGATCGCGATTGGCTACGTGCGCCTGGTCGTGGGCGTCGACTTTGGCGGGCGCGAGGGGCTGTGTCTGGTGGGCGGTGCCGCTTCCGCGCTTGCCGCCACGGGCTTGGGACTCTTTGTGGGCACGCTTCCCGTTAAGGGCGGCAAGGCGTCCAAGTCGGGCATCCTAACGGGCTTTGCCACCACGTGCGCCCTGTTCGCCGGCCTCTACGGCGAGCCGGCGATGGCGCTTGCCGACGACGTCGCCCGCGCCTGCCCGGCCGAGTGCTGGCTCAACCCCGTCAAGCTCATCTGCGACATGTTCAACCGCCTGTATTTCTTTGAGGACCTGGGGCCCTTTGTCGTTCGCGCCGGCGCGCTCGTCCTGATAGCCCTGGTGTTTGTCGCCGCCGCTACGCTGATCTTTGGAAGGAGCCGCTATGAGCACCTTTAAGACCGCGCTTCGCATGGCGCTGGCGCACCCGTTCTACCTGCTCATCTATACGGTGTTCATCTCGCTCATGGGCGTATTCATCGCGGCCTCGGTGAGCTGGAACTCGTCGCAGCTTACCGAGTACAAGCCCTACGACACCAACGTGATCGTGGTCGACCGCGATGACAGCGACCTTTCGCGTGCGCTTACCAAGCATCTGGGTTCTCGTTTTGAGCTGGTCACGGGCGTCGGCGACGACACCTACGACCTTGCGGACGCGCTCTCCAAGAGCAACAGCGCCAAGGGTAGCGCCGACTGCGTGTTCTTTATCCCGGAGGGGTTTGAGGACGACCTCGTTGCAGCCGCCCGAGCGGGGGAGTCTCTGCCCAAGCTCGATGTGACCTACGGTGCCGGCACCATGGCGGCGGCGCTTTCGTCTGCCGAGGCCTCGCGCTGGATCTCGCTCGCGGGCGCTGCGGCGGCACTTGAGCCCGCTGTCCCCAACGGCGATGTTGCCAAGGCGGCCGAGCATGCGGCCGCGAAGCGCGCCAAGGTCGAGATCGAGCAGGTCAAGGTTGACTCGACAGCCGCCGCCACGCTCGAGTCGTATTTCAACTTTGGCGCGTACGCGATTATCTCGTCGGTCATCGTGTCGGTGGGATTGGTGTTCTCGGGCATGAACGAGCCCGAGCGCGTGCGCCGCATGGAGGCCGGCCCGGTCTCCGAGCGCCAGCGTTCGCTTGCCGTGTTTGCGGCCGCCGCCGTGCTCACCGTCTGCATCTGGTTTGTATCGAGCATGATGGGCGTCGTGGGCTTTGCCGGTGCGGTCGCCGAGGTCGGCGTGGGTCGTGTGTGTCTGGCGCTGGCGGCGACGTTTGCCCTGGCGTGCACGCCGCTGGCCGTTGGCTTTGCGCTGTCGAGCCTGGGTGCGCGCGAGGAGCTGCTTAACGGTGTGGGCAACCTGCTTGGCATGCTCATGACGTTTTTGGGCGGCGCTTGGATGCCGCTGTCGCTGATGGGCTCGGCCGTGCAGACGGTGGCGCACTTTGTGCCGACGTATTGGGTGAACGACGCGATTGGCAAGGCGCTCGCTTCGGATCTGACGTCCACCGTGTTGGGTGACATCGCCTGCGACCTGGGCGTCACCGTGCTCTTTGCCGCGGCCATCGCCGCCGTAGGCCTAGCCCTCGTGCGCACCAAATCCCACGCCTAGCCACCTAGTCATCGGGTACTCATTGGGGACAGACTTAAATGACCAAAAGTATTCATTGGGGACAGACTTAAATGACCAGCCATCGGGGGCAGATAAGGAGCGTCTCCAACTGCCGGGTGGCGAAAGAGTGTCCCCAACAGCTAGTCGTTTAAGAACGTCTCCAATGACTAGTCTTGAAACAAATTCCCGCTCTCGCCCAAATAATAGTTCACCTGGGTTTACTATTATCCTATTGAAGTAGCATCAGGCTAACAATGGGGGGTAGCATGGCGACAAAGCAAGCCTATGTCCAGGTTAAGGATCTCAAAAAGCACTACGGCGACGGTGATGCGCGCCTGACGGTACTCGATGGCATTGACACGTCCATCAACCGCGGCGAGATCTGCGTCATGCTGGGGCCCTCGGGCTCGGGCAAGTCGACCTTTCTCAACCTGATCGGCGGCCTGGAGGATGCCGACGCCGGCTCCATCATGGTGGACGGCTGCGACCTCACGGTGCTCAAGCCTACCGACCTGGGCGAGTATCGCCGCCGTGAGCTGGGCTTTGTCTTTCAGTTCTACAACCTGGTGCCCGACCTCACCATCAAGGAGAACATCGAGGTCACGGCACACCTGTCCAAAAACCCGCTCAATGTCGACGACCTACTGCGTTCGCTGGGCCTCTACGAGCACCGCAACAAGTTCCCGCGCCAGGTCTCGGGTGGCCAGCAGCAGCGCTGTGCCATCGGCCGCGCACTCGTCAAAAACCCGGGTCTGCTGCTGTGCGACGAGCCCACCGGCGCGCTTGACTACAAGACGTCCAAGGAAATCTTGCAGCTCATGGAGGATGTCAACCGCACCTACGGCTGCACCATCATCATTGTCACCCACAATGCCGCCATCGCGAGTATGGCCAATCGCGTGCTGCGCCTGCGCGACGGGCACATCGTCGAGGATGAGCTCAACGAGTCGCCCGTCGCGGCCGCCGAGCTCGATTGGTAGGCGGCGCCATGACACCTCTCGCAAAACGTCTCCCGCGCGAGCTGCGCCGCAATATCGGCAAGTACCTGGGCATCTTTTTGCTTATGTGCGGAAGCATCGCCCTTACCTCGGGCTTTTTACTCGCGGCGCATTCCATCGGTTGCCTTATCGACGACATGCGCGATGCGTACACGATTGAGGACGGCCGCGTGACCACCTCCTTCGAGGCCACCAAAGACCAGCTCAAGGCAGCCGAGGATGCAGCCGACGACGTCGGCGGCGTCACGCTCTACAAGAATTTCTCCATCGACGCCATCAGCAAAAAGGTGTCCGGCGACGACGGCACCAAGCGCACGCTGCGCACCTATGCGCACCGCACCAAGGTCGATATCGCGTCCTACTGTGAGGGCAGGGAACCCAAGGCGGACGACGAGGTGGCCATCGATCGAGTTTTTGCCACCAACAACGACCTCGCCGTGGGCGATAAGGTCGAGCTTGAGGGCCGCACCTACACCATCTGCGGCATCATGACCCAGCCCGATAGCCAGGCGCTGTTCCTCAACAATTCGGACTTTACGGTGAACACCATCACCTATGGCGTGGCCGAGGTCAGCGACGCCGGCTTTGCCGCGCTCGAGGACGCCGGCGGCGCACCCGCCTACACCTATTCCTTTACCTTTACCGATCGCGATCTCTCCACTGCAGACCGCATCGATGCCGAGCAGGATATGGTCGAGGCGCTGACCGATGCCGATGCACGCGTGGATGACCTCATCGACGCCGATTCCAACCAGGGCATTGGCTACGCGCGCGACGACGTAGACGGCGACTCCATGATGTGGATGACGCTGCTCGACATCATCATCGTGATCATGGCGTTCGTCTTTGTGGTCCTTACCGACGCCACCATCGAGGAGGAGAGCGCCATCATCGGCACGCTGCTCGCCAGCGGCTATCGTCGACGCGAGATCGTGCTGCACTACCTTGCGCTTCCCGCCATCGTGGGCGTGGTCGCGGCGCTTTTGGGCACTGCGCTCGGCGTCGTGTTCTTTACCGAGCCCATGCGCAGCCTCTATTACGGCTCGTACAGCCTGCCGCCCTTCCAGGTGTACTGGAGCTGGGAGATCTTTGTGAAGTGCGCCGTGGTTCCCGCCGCCGCGCTCGTCCTCATCACGCTGGTGGGTCTGCTTCGCAAGATGGGCAAGACGCCGTTGCAGTTCCTTCGTCACGAGTCGAGCGGCAAATCGGGCACCAAGCGCGGCCTGCGGCTGCCGGAGCGCATGGGCTTTGTCTCGCGCTTCCGCTTGCGTATCTTCCTGCGCAATCTGGGCAACTTCGCCACACTCTTCGTGGGCATTGCATTTGCGTCGCTACTGCTGCTCTTTGGCCTGGCGATTCTGCCCACGATGACGCACTATGCGGACAACCTCGAGACAAGCCTGGTCGCCGAGCACCAGTACACGCTCAAGGCGCCGTTGGAGCTCGAGGGCACTGCCGAGGAGCGCGAGCAGTGGTCGGCACTCGAGCGCTTGCAGTCGGTTGACGGCGCGCTGCTTTCCGCCACTCAGGATGCCGATGACGAGCTTGACGACGCGGCCGATGCGGCGCGGGCGGCAGCCGATGCCGCGACCGCATCTCCGTCTGCCGAGAGCCTGGCCGCGGCGCAGGACGCGCTCGCCAAGGTCCAGGACAAGAAGAATGCGCTCTACGCGCGCCTTGACGATCTTGCCGATGCCCTCGGCTGCGATTGCGATGAGGCCATCGACCTGATCGATAAGGCCTCTAAGATTGACACCGACAACGACGATATCCACCCGGTCAATACGACCGACAACGGCGCGAGCACAATCGCACAGGCCGAGAAATATGCCGTTTACCAGCTGCAATACGACCGCGGCGATGGAAATGGCGAGGAGACGATTTCCGTCTACGGCATTTCATCCGATTCGCGCTATTGGAAAGACCTCGACGTCGGCGATGGGCGCGTCGTCTTTGGCGGCGGTCTGCTCGATAAGTTCGGCTGGAGCGAGGGTCAGAAGGTCACGCTCAGCGACAAGTACGAGGGCGAGCATTATTCCCTTGAGTATGCGGGCAAGGACTGTGCCTGGGGCTCCAAGTCGGACATGAATATCTATATGAGTATCGACGACTTTAATGAGCTGTTCGACAACGACGCCGCCTACTTTAACGGCTATGTGAGCGACGAGAAGCTCGACCTCGATGTTCGTTACTTTGCCGGCGACACCACGCCCGACGACATGCGCGCCGTGGGCGACCAGTTCATCGGCATGATGAGCAAAATGATCGGAATGATGATCGGGCTCGCGGTGTTTATCTTCCTGCTGTTTATGTACCTGCTGACCAAGGCCGTGATCGACCACAGCGCCCGTTCGATCAGCTACATGAAGGTCTTTGGCTATCGCGATAGCGAGATTTCGCATCTGTACATCCGCTCGATCACGCTGTGCGTGGCGGTGTCGCTCGTGCTGAGCCTGCCGGTCATTATTGGCTCGCTCACGGCCATCTTCCGCTCGATGCTGCTCGCCTACAACGGCAATATCGAGATCTACGTGCCCGCTTGGTCCATGGCCGCATGTGTCGGCATTGGCTTTGCGACCTACCTGGTCGTGGCGCTGCTACACACGCGCTCTATCAAGCGCGTCAGCCTGGCCGAGGCCCTCAAAGTCCAAGAGTAGTCATTGGGGACGTTCTTAAACGGCCAGTCATCAGGGACAGTCTTTGCCGATTCGCCGGCTCGCCGGCCGGGCTGGCAAGGACTGTCCCCAGCTGCCGGCAGATAAGGAACGTCCTTAGCTGCCAGGTGGCGAGGCACTCATTTAAGTCCGTCCCCAATGAGTGGTTTCAGTCATTTAAGTCTGTCCCCAATGACTGGGTTTCGCGCTTGACTTTGACCCTACTTCAACGGGTACCATCCTCTTATGTCTGTAACGCCATATAGACCGAGGGGATAGATTTATGACCGCAACTGCACCCGCAGCACCCGCTAAGGTGTACTTCACCAACCTGCGCACGCATGCTCGCGAGAGCCAGCTCGACAAACTCAAGCGCCTCATCCGTCACGCCGGAATTGAGCAGATCGACTTTGAGAACAAGTTCGTCGCTATCAAGATTCACTTTGGCGAGCTGGGCAACCTGAGCTTTTTGCGTCCCAACTACGCCCGCGCCGTCGCGGATGTCGTGAAGGAGCTGGGCGGCAAGCCCTTCCTCACCGACTGCAACACGCTCTACGTTGGTAGCCGCAAAAACGCGCTCGAGCACATCGATACCGCTTATCAGAACGGCTTTACCCCGTATGCCACGGGTTGCCAGATCATCATCGCCGACGGCCTCAAGGGCACCGACGAGGCACTTGTCCCGGTCGAGGGCGGCGAGTACGTACACGAGGCCAAGATCGGTCAAGCGCTCATGGATGCCGATATCGTGATCAGCCTCACCCACTTTAAGGGCCATGAGCAGGCCGGCTTTGGCGGTGCCATGAAGAACCTGGGCATGGGAGGAGGCAGCCGTGCCGGCAAGATGGAGCAGCATGCCGCCGGCAAGCCGAACGTCACGACCGAGCACTGCGTTGGCTGCCGTGCCTGCGAAAGGATCTGCGCGCACAACGCTATCTCGTTTGACGACACCCGCGAGCGCGAGCTTGCCAACGGCAACACCCGCACGGTTCACGTCGCCGCTATCGACCACGATCGCTGCGTGGGCTGCGGCCGCTGCATCGGCGTGTGCAACCAGGACGCCATCAAGCCCGGCTATGACGCCGCGGCCGACGTGCTCAACTACAAGATCGCCGAGTATACGAAGGCCGTTGTCGACGGACGCCCGAGCTTCCATATTTCGCTTGCCATGGATATCAGCCCCAACTGCGATTGCCATCCCGAAAACGACACGCCTATCGTCAACGATATCGGCATGTTCGCGAGCTTCGACCCGGTCGCCATCGACCAGGCCTGTGCCGATGCCGTCATGGCATCCGAGCCGCTGCCCAACACCGAGCTCACCGATAGCGCGGCCAAGATGGAGCATAACCACGAGCATCTGGAGGGCGAGCAGGCGCACGACCCCTTCTGCATCACGCATCCCGACACCGACTGGCGCGCGTGCATCGCGCATGCCGAGAAAATCGGCCTGGGCACGAGCAAGTACGAGCTCATCGAGGTCAAATAACGCCTAGCTATTGGACAAAACAAGCGTTTTTGTAGCGCAACGTTAGCAAAAGCCGCCCGCGAGCACAGTGCCCACGGGCGGCTTTTCGGAAGTGCGGTGAAAAATCGAATACCGCCGATCACAAACCGATTTTTGGCAACAAAACCCCTGATAAATTGTTGGTAAAACTGCGGTCTGGTCGGCAGTTCCAGATTTTGCCGCATACTTCCGAAAATAGGGGGCCAGATAAAGCCCCAGACGTTGCTTTTTACCTAAAAATACTCGTCGAGGAAGTCGTTGACTGTGTTCCAGTAGAGCTCGGGGTCAACTTGCGCACTCTTGGCGTGGGTGGCGCCATGGATAGTGAGCTTTTGCTTGACCTTGCTGGCGCACGCGTCGTAGTTTTGGTCGAGCATGCTGTACGGTACAAAGGTGTCCTGGTCGCCGTGGATAAACAGCATGGGAACCGTCGCGTGTTTGAGCTGCTCCACACTGCTCGCCTTATGAAAGTCGTAGCCCGCGCGCACGTTGCACACCAAGTTTGCTACATCGAGCAAGGGAAAGCTGGGCAGGCCGAACACGTCCTTGAGCTGCAGAGAAAACTCGTCCCAAACACTTGTATAACCGCAGTCCTCGATAATGCATTTCACGTTTGCGGGCAGAGATTCCCCCGCGACGTTCATGGCAGTTGCCGCACCCATCGACTCGCCAAAGACCAGGATGCGCGCCTCGGGGTCAGCCTGAACGATTTGCTCGATCCATGCGACGATGTCGAGGCGCTCGGGCCAGCCCATGCCGATATAGTCGCCGCCGGAGCGCTCGTGGGCGCGTGCGGCAGGCGCGAGCACGTTCATGCCGCGGTCGTGGAAGCGCTTGGCGTATCGGGCCATACCGATGGGCTCGTTGGTATATCCATGCAGGCAGACGGCGTAATCGTGGGCGTTCTCCGAGGCGGCAAAATACCAAGCGGCGAGCTCGGTTCCGTCATCTGCGGTAAGGCTGCTGCTCTCGCGGTTCTCCTTAAACCACGCCCGCGCCTCGGTGTTCTCGGCATCCATCTGTTCGCCCTTTTCGGCGTCCTTGCCGTCCTGCATCATCTTCATGGTGTAGGGCGCTTGGGGATTCAGGGCAAAGTCGAACAAGAAGTTGCCGGCAAACCCCAGTAGCGCGACAACGACTACCAACGTAACAATGCCGGCTATCTTGAGCTTTCGATGGGAACGTGCGTTTTGAGACATAAGAAGCTTTCCTATAAGATGTTAATACATCAACATTTAATGCAAGCGCATTATGGACGTTCGCCGTTGATGCGTCAACAGGCAAAGAATGGGTAAACAAAGGGTCACGTATGGTGCAAATTTCGCACGTACCTAGACGCTTTGATATAGTGTTGAGAACTCTTTACGTTGGAGGATGTAACCGGCATGTCCGATTCGAGCGACAGTTCTAAGCCGCGACCCAAGACCGCGGCCGTTCCACACTACACGGTGGGTGAGGAGATCATGAACTCCGTCACCCATGGTGTCGGCTGCCTGCTGGGTATCGCGGGCCTGGTGCTCCTGATCGTATTCGCCGCCCTGCGCGGCGGAGGCCCGGCCCACATGGCCGCGGCGATTGTCTATGGCGTCAGCATTATCCTCGAATACCTAGCCTCCACGCTCTACCACGCGATTCAGCCCGTCCGCGCCAAGCGCGTGTTTCGCATCATCGATCACAGCTGCATCTACCTGCTCATAGCCGGCAGCTATACGCCGTTTTGCCTCATCACGCTCGCAAACGACGGCGGCGCTGTGCTGTTCTTTGCCGTATGGGCCATCGCCATCATCGGCATCGCCCTCGAGTGCTTTATGCGTGAGCGTCAACCGCACTGGGTAAGCGGCCTGGTCTACCTGCTGATGGGCTGGCTCGTTGTCTTTAAGCTGCCTGAACTTGTGGCGCTGCTCAACCCCGTGGCACTTGCCCTGCTCGCCGTCGGCGGCGTGTGCTACACCGCGGGCGTGCCGTTCTATATCGCCAAAAACGTGCGCTATCTGCACAGCGTGTTTCACCTGTGGGTGCTCGCCGGCAGCATCTTCCAGTTCATGGCGGTGATCCTCTTCGTAATCTAGCGACCGCGCCCACGGCCCCGCTCGCGCGGGCGACCGGCGCAATTGCCGTATCCGCCATCAACGTTTTACCTTAACGTCCCGAATCTTGGAGGTTCGAGAAACTCCCGATGGACATAACCATCTCTCTTATTACCACGCTCGTCCTGACGCTTATCAACGGCTACTTCTCCATGTCCGAGATGGCTCTCACCACGGCCAAGCGCGCCGTGTTGGAGCACGATGCCGAGGAGGGCGATAAGCGCGCCGAGCGCGCCGTCCAGCTCGCCGCCGACTCCGACCAGCTGTTGGCCACCATCCAGGTCGCCATCACGCTCGTGGGCTTCGCCTCGTCCGCCGTCGCCTCGACGAGCCTGTCCGACCCGCTTGCCACATGGCTCATGAGCTTTGGCATCGCGCCGCTTTCCGCCATCGCACGCGGCCTGGCACCGGTCATCATCACCGTCGCCGTCGCCTTTGTGTCCATCGTGATCGGCGAGCTCGTGCCCAAGCGCATCGGCCTCGCTAACGCCGAGGGCGTATCCAAGCAGGTCGTGGGACCGCTCTCCGTGTTCCAAAAGATCGCCCGCCCGCTCGTGTGGCTGACCGGTGCCTGCTCCGACGGCCTGGCACGCATCCTGCGCATCAAGAGCGCCGATGACCGCCAAAATGTCTCGGAGGAAGAGATTAAGTACATGGTCTCGGAGCAGGACGACCTGCTCGACGAGGAAAAGCGTATGATCCACGAGATCTTCGACCTGGGCGACACCGTGGCCCGCGAGGTCATGGTGCCGCGCGTGGACACCACCATGTGCGAGGACGACGAGACGGTCGCCGACGTGCTGTCCACCATGCGCCAGACCGGCTTCAGCCGCATCCCTGTCTATCACGAGGACCCCGACAACGTCGCGGGCATCGCGCACATCAAGGACCTGATCCAGCCCGCGCTCGACGGCAAGGGCGACCAGCCCATTGCCGACTTTTTGCGCGATGCCACCTTTGTGCCCGATACCAAGGACATCCTGCCGCTGCTGTCCGAGATGCAGACCTCGCACGACCAGATCGTGGTCGTCGTGGACGAGTACGGCGGCACGGCCGGCATCATCACCATCGAGGACATCGTCGAGGAGATCGTCGGCGAGATCGAGGACGAGTTCGACCCCGACAACAAGTACCTCACGCGCCTCTCGCGCCGTGAGTGGCTCGTCGATGGGCGTTTTTCGTGCGATGACGCGATTGAGCTTGGTTGGCCGCTCGAGGAAAGCGATGATTATGAGACCATCGCCGGCTGGATTTTGGAGCTTTGCGACTCGGTGCCCGACATCGGAGAGGTGTTTGAGGTCGCAGGGTACAAGTTCAAGGTGCAGTCGATGCGTGGCCAGCGCATCTCGCTCATTCGCGTGATCGCTCCGGCCGAAACCGATAAGAAGGATTCCGAGTCCTCGGCAGAGAAGCCGGCGGCGTCGGGTGCGGGCTCTGCGGATCCGCACGATGGCGACGAGTAGGGCAAGGACGAGTAGGGGAGAGTTATGGCAGGCCTGTTCAACATCCTTAAGGTCACCGTCAGCGAGGACAAGATTTGCGCGCACGTGCTGGTGAACCCCGGCATGCCGCTCATGACCTCGGAGGATATCGAGGCCACGGCGCGCGTGTACTACCTGGTGCCCGCGATTGCCAAGCATCTGTGCTTGGGCGATTCGGGCCGCGAGTTCCAGGACTGCATGGGCCAGACCGAGCTTTGCCACCTGCTGGAGCACGTGACAGTCGAGCTCATGAACGAGACCGGTCTTGCCGGCAGCATCTCGTGCGGTCGCACGCGCGTGAGCGAGCATGACGAGCGTGTCTTTGAGGTTGAGCTTTCGTGTCCCGATGACGCGCTGGCCATTGGCGCGCTGTCGTCGGCGACCTTTATGATGGACTGGGCGTATCTGCACGCTGACCAGCCGGCCCCCGACGTGGAAGGCACGGTTGCTGGGCTGCGCAACCTGGTGCTGGGCATGCGTGCCGAGGCCGAGGGCAAGGACCCGCACGAGGCCGTTGCCGCTGCGAACGGCGAAGATGCTGCAGAGGACGAGGGCGCTGACGAGGGCGATGTGCCGGTCGACGCCGAGCCCGTTGCCGATGCGACCACCGAGCCCCAGGGCGTCCCCAACTTTGACGACGAGCCCCAGGTGGCGATTGATACCGAGGGCGCGGTTGCCGAGAACCACGAGGCCTCCGCTGCCGTCTTTGGCGGTGCTGCGACGGTTCCGGCAGGACCTGCGCATGAGGGCGGCCTACCGCTCGTGGACGGCGCCGGCGAGGACCCGAGTGCCACGGTGGCCATGCCGGCTATGCCCCAGGAGTAGGCTCGTCCGCTTAACACCATCACGTACCTGCGCCTTTGCCGTACGCAGATGAGCGGAGCGGCAAGTGATGTGCTGCGGGTATAATGGACAGCATTCAAACGGTGGGCACCGACGTGCCCGCAGGAGAGGAATGATCATGGGTAAGACTTTCAGCTTTGTCTCCGGCGCACTTTTTGGTGCCGCTGCCGGCGCTATTATCGGCGTTGCTCTGGCCCCGCGCTCGGGCGCCGAGACCCGCGCCATGGCTGCCGATATCGCCAATGACGCCTGGGACAATATGCGCGACACCTACGAGCACAGCGCCGAGGAGGCCCGTGCTGCGGTGAATGACTTTGGCCCGATGGTCGACGCTAAGACCGACGACCTGCGCGCCAAGGTCGACCTGGCCCGCGAGCGCATGGACCAGCTGCGCGAGCAGCTCAACGACGCCATTTCGGGCGGCAACGTGACGCCTGCCGCCGACGTCGTGGTCGAGAACGCCGTCGAGGCTGATACCGAGGCTGCGGAGCCCTCGACCGAGGCATAATGCGCGCCGGGGATTTTGTCGGCGCCAAGATCTATCGCAAGCCTACCGAGGACAAGCGCACCAAAAAGGACGGCACACCGCGCAGCCCTAAAAAGCTCGGAAAGATTCACTTTCCGGTCTTTACCCCGGGCGGTACGCGCGTGGTCGGCTTTATGGTCCGCCAGTCCGATATCGCGGGCATGATCGAGCGTCCCGATCGATTCGTAGCGCTCGACGCCATTGGTGTCTACGAGGGTGCCATTGCGGTCGATGACGTCAAGGACACGTACGATGCCGCCGCCGCCAAGCGCCTCGACATCAACCTGGACGATTGCATCATCTGGGTCGGTATGGACGTGCGCACGGAATCGGGCGACGTCGTGGGCTATTGCTCGGACGTTGAGTTCAAGCCACGCTCGGGCATCGTGCAGGCATTCTATGTGACCGCCGGTGCTGCTTCGAGTGTTTTGGTCGGTGACACGCAGGTGCCGCCGACGATGCTGCGCGGCTACGAGAACGGCGCGATGGTCGTCTCGGACGAGGTCAAGTCGCTCGGGTATTCGGGCGGTGCGGCTGCCAAGGCCGCCGAGGCCAGCGTCGTGGTGGGCGACAAGGTCAAAAAGGGCGCCAAGGTGCTCGACGACAAGGGATCGGTTGCCGTGGACAAGGGCAGTCGCGCACTGGGCAAGCAGCTCGGCAAGACGCGCGGCATGTTCAAGGCCTTTAAGGACGAATACCAAAAGGCGAGCGGAGGCTCGTCAAAAGCTACAAAATAGCGACGTACCAAATGATGGGAGGCAAGCCGGAGACCTGTTGCTCCGGCTTGCTGTGTTTATGGGGGAGGGCACATGCGCCAAAACGGATCCAACTTAAACGGGCGTTCGGGCGCGCGTCCGACGGCGCGCCGCGATCTGGGGCAGCTGCCCAGCGGTCAGCGCAAACGTCACCGTAAGCCCGGCGCGATGTATCTCAACCATAGCCGCGGCTTTAGCGACCGCAGCGCGCGCATCGGCAACAGCCGTACGCCCCGTCGTTCGTCTCGCCTGCCCTATGCGCTCATCGCCGTGGGTTGCGCGCTCGTGCTGTTTATCGCTGCCGTCGTGGGCTACGTCAACCGCAGCGTGGACGTGGAGCTCAACGGCCAGAAGACCGCAGTGCGCGTCGGCTCTACGCTACAAAACCTCATCGACGACCAGGAGTTGACTGACACCTACGACGCAGGCGACCTGCTAGCCGTCGATGACAGCGTGCTCAAGCGCCATGGGGGCGAAAAGCTGTCGGTGAAGGTCGACGGCAAGCGCGTGAAGCAGGGCAAATGGGATAGCCGCGAACTTGAGGGTGGCGAGAAGGTGACGGTCAAGGATGGCCGTAACATCTACGAGAAGCACGAGGTTCAGGCTACGGTTATCGAGCCCAAGCTCAAGGTCGAGGGCACGGGCGCTATCGAGTATGTGCAGACATGGGGTGTCCAGGGCCGATCCGAGGTGTGGGTCGGTGAGCAGTCGGGCAAGACGCAGGACCGCGGCGAGGTCGTGCCCGCCACCGATTGCGTCGTTGCGTGCGCCAGCGTGGCGCCCAAGGGCAACAAAAAGTACGTGGCGCTGACGTTTGACGAGGGTCCGAGCGGCGCCACCAAACAGATCTTGCAGGTGCTCAAGGAAAAGGGCGTCACCGCGACGTTCTTCCTTTCGGGCGATGCGGCCGAGGCCTCGCCTGCCACGGCCAAGGCGATTGTCGATGCCGGGTGCGAGATCGGATCCAACAGCTACAGCGACGATTCGCTCAAGGGCCAGGACCGTGAGGCGGTACGCGAGCAGATCACGAAAGGCACCGATGCGATTAAGTCGGCGACCGGCGTGAAGACGATGCTACTGCGTGCTCCCTACGCTGCCTTTGACGAGCAAAACTGGATTGATGCGATGGACCTGGTCTCCGCCGTGGTCTCGTGGAATATCGACTCGGGCGACTGGCTGCTCAACGGTGCCGACGAGCAGGTCTCGACGGTGCTCGATTCGGTGACGCCGGGCAATATCGTGCTGCTCACCGATAGAGACGAATGCGCCGAGCAGACACTCGAGGCGCTGCCGCAGATTATCGACGGCCTCATTGCCGACGGCTACAAGATCGTGACGCTCAGCGACCTGGTCAAGACGGACACGTCGCTGAGCAAAAAGCTCACCTCGCTGACGAAGGTCACCATGCCCAAGGACGCCGTGTTCCCCCAACTTGTCGAGGACGACGACACCGCAGAGTAGTCATTGGGTAGTCGTTTAAGAACGTCCCCAATGACTATGTCACGGATGCGTCAGCGTTTGGTATGCCTGCAATGTGCAGCGCATAAATTCGATGCCGCAGGGCGATGCTGATGCTATAGTTACTGCGGTTAATGAGGGTCAAGAGAAAGGTTACAGGTGAAATCCAAACCTCGACCATACAGTCGATGACCCCATGCAGGTGCTTTTTGCGCATGCACGGGGTGTAAGCGTCGAGCGGCGTGCCGCCCGCGCATGCGTATACATATCCAGAAGCTCCCGGACGCCGCACGCGCGGCCGCGTCCGGAGGAATAATGATGGGGAGCACCATTGAATTATCTGAGTGAGATGCTCAAATTGCCGGTCTTGGACGTCGACGGCGAAAAGCTCGGCGTGGTCAACGATTTTGGTATTGCAACCGGCGAAGTTTTTCCGCACGTGACGTCGCTCGCGTTCCGCGGACCCGGCAAGACGCCGTTTATGATCAGCTGGCGCAAATGGGTCGACCGTATCGACGAGACGGGTGTACACCTTAAGACGTCGGCCACCGAAATCCGTTTTTCGTACCTGCAGCCGACCGAACTCTTACTCGCCCGCGACGTGCTTAACAAGCAAATTGTCGACACGCAGGGCATGAAGGTCGTGCGCGTAAACGACATCAAGTTTTCCATGTCGGGCGAAAATCAGCTGCGCCTACTGGGTGCCGAAGTTGGCGCCCGCGGTCTGCTGCGCGCGATCAGCCCCACACTCGAGCATGTCGTCGAGGGCTTTATGAAGCACCTGGGCAAGCCGCTCAGCGAGGACATTATCGCCTGGTCTTACATGGACCTGCTCGATCGCTCGACTAAGAACATCCAGCTCTCGGTGTCGCACAAGACGCTTGGCGAGCTGCACCCTGCCGACATTGCCGACATCATCGAGCAGCTCGACCCGCGCCTGCGTGCGCAGGTGTTCGCGCAGCTCGACACCGCCCAGGCCGCCGAGGCCATCTCGGAGTTCGATGATGACGAGCTCATGACCGAGATGCTCGAGGGCCTGTCCGATACGGACGCATCGTCGATGCTGGCCATGATGGACCCGGACGACGCCGCCGACCTGATCGACGAGCTCGATTACGAGAAGGCCGAGAAGCTCCTGCGCCTGATGGGCGTCAAGGAGGAGAAGGCGATTCGTAATCTGCTGGGCTACGAGGACAACACCGCCGGCCGCATCATGACCTCGGAGTTTGTCTCCCTGCCCGCCACGGCAACGGTCGGTGACGCCATCGAGGCGATTCGCGAGCTCGACGAGGACTTCGAGAGCGTCTACTACGTCTATACCGAGGATCCGAGCGGCATGCTGACCGGCGTGCTTTCGCTGCGCACGCTGATCGTAGCCGACCGCGACGCCACGCTGGGTCAGCTGGCCTATCGCGACCTGGTCTATGTGTCGCCCGACGAGGACCAGGAAGACGTAACGGACGAGATGACCAAGTACGACCTGGTTGCCATCCCTGTCTGCGACGAGAACCGTCATATCCTGGGTATCGTAACCTTCGACGACGCCATGGACGTTATCGCCGAGGAGCATCAGGAGGACCTGCAGATCGCCGGTGTCGGATCGGGTGATAGCGCGTCGGACGACTCGACGAACGTGCTCAGCTGGTTCGTGCATCGCCAGTACTGGGTTGTTGTATGGGGCATTGCGTCGTGCATCATGGCGACCGTGCTGGGGACGGCGCTCGGCTCCGCACATCTGGTGGTGTTCCCCATGTGCGCCATGCCGCTCGTGCTGCTGGCGGCCTCGCGCATGGTGTCGTTCGTCAAGAACTACTTCCTGGAGTATGACGGTCACGACGACGAGCCCAAGCCGTATCTGGGGTTCTTCTTCCAGAGCACGGGCATGGGCCTGATTCTGTCACTCGTGACCTACCTGTGCGCCCAGCTGGTGCGCACCGCCGCGTTCCCCGATGCGCCCATGTTTGAGGAGCAACTCTTTACCGGGTGCTTTAATATCGCTGCCATCATTTGCCTGGTTGGCAACATGAGCGCCGTGATTTACCTGATGGTGCTGTTCTGGCGTGACGAGCATGACCTCAACACGTCGGGCACCGCCATGAACGTTATTGCCGTCATGATCTCGTGCGTAGCGTACTGCGCCGCTGCGGTGCTGCTCACCATGTCGGTCATTGGTTAGGTGGTCGCGTGCAAAATACCAAGCAAAAGTCGGGCACCAAGCAAAAGTTGACCATCGCGGCCATCTTTGGCGCTATGGGCCCCGGTCTGCTGGCGGCGCTTTCGGGCAATGACGCCGGCGGCATTGCAACGTATTCCAGTGCGGGCGCCAGCTATGGCTACAAGATGCTCTGGATGCTTCCCGTCATGACTGTGCTGCTCATCGTGACGCAGGAGACCGCGGCGCGCTGCGGCTGCGTCACGGGCAAGGGCCTGGCATCGCTCATCCGCGAGCGCTTTGGCGTGCGCAAGAGTGTACTTGCTATGGCGGCGCTGTTGATCGCCAACACGGCTGTGACCATTTCGGAGTTTGCGGGTATCGCCAGCGGCCTTGCTCTCTTTGGCGTGCCGGCGAGCATCTCGGTGCCGTTGGTGGCGCTGCTGGTGTGGATGCTTACCATGTCGGGTAGTTTCCAGCGCATCGAGAAGATTCTGCTGCTGGTAAGCTGCGTCTTCGTGACCTATATTGTCGCCGCGTTTATGGCTGGCCCCAACTGGGGTGAGGTCGCGGTCGACCTGGTCGTGCCTAACATTCAAAATGACCCCAGCTACGTGTCGCTCGTGGTCGCAACGATCGGTACCACCATCGCGCCGTGGATGATTTTCTTGGCGCAGAACAACGTGGTCGATAAGAACGCGGGCGAGGACGACATCGTGCTGCAGCGTATCGATACCGTGAGCGGCTCGCTTGCTGCCGATGTCATTGCCGGCTTCATTATCATCACGACTGGTACGGTGCTGTTCCCGGCGGGTATTCAGATTAGCGATGCCGCCGATGCTGCCCGCGCGCTGGAGCCTATTGCGGGTCAGTGGTCCACGGTACTGTTTGCCTCGGGCCTGGTCGCGGCGAGCTTCTTGGCCGCCTGCGTGCTGCCGGGCGTTACGTCGAGCGCTATCTGCGAGGCATTTGGCTGGGAGCGCGGTGCCGACCGCAGCTGGGACGAGGCCCCGGTCTATCGCGGCATCATTACGGCCATCATCGGTATCTCTGCCGTGCTGGTGCTTATGCCCGGCGTCGATCTGTTCCAGATTATGATGACCTCGCAGGTCATCAATGGCGTGCTACTGCCCGTGGTTCTGGTGTTTCAGGTGGTTATCGCCGCCGACCGTCACATCATGGGTGCCAACCGCAATGGCCGCGTGTGGAACGTGCTCACTTGGGCGACTATCGCCGTGATTACGGTGCTGACAGTCGTCATGTTTGTGCTGCAAGCGATGGGCTACAGCGCTTAACGCCCACTTTTGCTTCCGAACAGGCCGCAGCGATGGGCTGCGGCCTGTTTTTTGTCTGCTATAGGGTGTTAGTTATATAGCAATGGACAAAAAATGCCAAATATGAGTACTGTTGCTAAGTGAATAGCATTTACATCCTAAAAGATAATGAACATAGCCTTTAGTATGTTCATTAAAATTGGCTCCAATACGCCTTAAACCAGTCAGGTTGGCTGCTTTAGGGGGTTGTAGGGGTCGCTCGGACGTCATTTTGGGTGGTTTTGCCTGCTACTAAAATGGTAACAGTACTCATATTTGCCCTTTTTTGCCCACAGACCTTTGAGGGTGCGGCGAAAAGGGCTTGTTTTGATTGTTTGGGGCAGGCACGAGGCGCGGAAACGATGTCTGGAGCGACGGAGCGGCCCGGAATTCATCCGTAGAGGTCTTCATTGGCTGCGCCAGGAGTGTCCCTAACTGCCGGAGGGGGTGTCTGCCGTGGCAGACACCCCCTCCGGATGTGGGAAGTTTGCGCTGCAGGTTACTTGTCGGTGCCCAGCTTGTGCGGCTTGAGAGCGAGCGCATTGACGAGTGCGTCGGTGGCAGACTTGACGGCTGCCGGCTGCGGATCGTTGACGTGATCCTCGGGGTGTACGGGCAGGTCCTTCTTGACGGCATCGTGGATCAAGTTGAGGTACTCAGTCACGCCAGTGGTCGATAGATGCGTGCCATCGCCATCGAACAGGTCGTTGCGGTTGGCACTGTATCCGTACCAGTCGATAACGCGTACGTTCTTGTAGCGCGTAGCGGCGCTGGCGATGGCCTGGTTGGTAGAGCCAACCCACGGCTGCGGGCTGCGCGTGTTCACAAACACCACAATACGCTTATCTCCTGCATCGGCCATGATGGCGTCGATTTGGTCGTCGGTTACCAAGCCGTTGGTGCCCAGCGCAAAGACCACGATCTTGCCGGCAAGGTTCTGTTGAAGATAGCCCTCAAATGTCGCACAGCCCGCATCGAACTGGCGGCCCTTTTCGGCATCGATATGGCTGTGCGGGAACACGCCGTCAAAGGAATCAACGGCGCGCAGCGACACGGAGTCACCGATCATCAACAGGTCGTAGGAGCCGTCGGGGAAGCCGTCGTTGTCCTTGTCGGTGTCGTCGGCCGCCTGCTGGTCGGTGGGTGCGGCGTTCTTGGCTTCCTTGTTCAGAACTTCGGCGCCCTCGCCGCTCAGCGCAGACGTCTCGGGCACAAAGATCAGGCCGCCCAGTGCAACGACCAACACGACAGCGCAGGCTGCGCAGGCAGGGACGTGCGCGCGCACCCAGTTGGCGGGCGTGGCGGTGCCGTCGCGGAACTCGGATACGGTGCGCCCAAAGGCGCCCTTTCTAAACGGCGTCTCGATAAAGCGATATGAGCATTCGGCCACGGCGACCACCAACAGCACCTGCAAAATGTACTGCCACCACGGTGTATCGTTGATGTTGGCGACCGGGTTCATAAGCAACAGCAGGGGATAGTGCCACAGGTAGATGCTGTACGAGCGCTTGCCAACCCATACGAGCGGCTCGGCGGACAGCGCGCGGGCAACCATTCCCTGGGGCTGCACGCAGGCCGCGATGACCATGAGCGTGAGGATCGAGCACAGCAGCGTGCCTCCGCGATACTGGAAGGCGGTGTAGCCGTTGGTGAGCGCGACCATGGCGGCAAGGCCAACCAGACCCACGACGCCCAACACATCGATGGATGCGGGCGAGGACCAAAAACGCACGAGGACGCTCGGCTGTGCCGGGGCGGTCTCGGCTGCTTCGTCGGCCTTCTCGCCAGGCTTGCCCTCGGCGTTCTTGCCGTGCTTGGCGGCCCCGACCAAGCGGTCGAGCCCCAAACGACGAGCGAGACGCACCGGCGCCAGGTCGCGATCGGGGATAAAGGCCATCCAGGCACCCAGCAGCAGCGAGAACACGCGGGTGTCGGTGCCGTAGTACACGCGGCTGGGGTCGGCGGCAGGGTTGTAAAGCACCATCATGGCGAGGGCAGATACCGCGGCAAGGCCCAGAACCACGCGGCGCGTGTTGGGTTTGCTCACATGCATGGATACCATGGCAAACAGCAGTGGCGGCCAAATCAGGTAGAACTGTTCCTCGATGGCAAGCGACCAAAAGTGCGTGAGCGGCGAGGGGTCGCCCAGAGCATTGAAGTACGAGACGTTTTGGGCAATCTGCCACCAGTTGTTGAAGAACAACAGCGACGGCAGGATGTCGGGGCGCATCTTGGTGAGCATCACGTGGTTGAAGACGGTGCACAGAGCACAGGTCACCACCACGACGGTCACCACGGCGGGGACCAGGCGACGGATGCGGCGGATCCAGAAGCTCTTGAGGTCGATGCGGCCGGTCTTAGCGACTTCGTTGAGCAGCAAGCGCGTGATCAGATAGCCCGAAAGCACAAAGAAGATCGTGACGCCGAGCAGGCCGCCCTGAGCCCACGTGAGGTTAAGGTGATAGAGCACCACCGCGACGACGGCGAGCGTGCGCAGGCCGTCGAGTGCAGGGATGTAGCGGGACTTGGGGCGAGCAGGCGTCTGCTCCGCGGCGGGAGTGTTGGCGCGGCCCGCGTTGTTGGCAGAAGCGCGATGGGGGCTCGTGGTGCGTCGCGGCTCGTTGGCACGGCGTTCGCTCTTCACGCGTTCGTGCGGCGCCGGCTCGTTGCCCGTGCGGCGTCGACCGCGCGAGCCCGATTGCGAGAATTGTTCCATAAAACATCATCCAATGACGAGAATAATCAGCACGTATTCATTGTAGCTGCCTGCTCCTGTGAATGCTTGCTGCTGGCGCAACCTCAAGGGTGCGTTCACATCAAAGTGAACTAAAGTTATAGAGGTGCGAAGGCGCGCAATCGACGGTCGACGGTGGGTGCAAAGCCCGCAGATGAGGAGGTTTCCATGGCAGATCGCGGCATCGTTGCGGTGTTCGGCAGCATGAACATGGACCTTTCGGTGGCGTGCGAGCGCATACCGCGTGCGGGCGAGACCGTCGGCGGCAGCGGGTTTATCACCAACGCCGGAGGCAAGGGCGCCAATCAGGCCGTAGCTGCCGCGCGTATGGGCGCGTGCACGCACATGATCGGCGCGGTCGGTCGCGACGCGTTCGGCGCGTCGCTCGTGGCGGGGCTCCAAGACGCCGGCGTGGACTGTGACTTTGTAGTGCATCGCGATGACGTGGAGACGGGAACGGCGACCATCATTCGCTGCGAGAGCGACAACCGCATCATACTGTCACCGGGCGCCAACCATGCGCTTGCGGGCGCGGACGTTGCCTGCGCGTTGAGACGTTTGGTGGCCGATGAGCTCGACGGCGACACCAGCGAGATTGCCCCGGCTGCCGGAAGCGTCTTTATCGCCCAGGGCGAATGTGACCTTGCAGCGACTGCCGAGGCGCTTTTTTGCGCTCACGAGCTGGGGTTCTATACGGTCTTTAATCCAGCGCCTGCCTGCGAGTTGCCTGCGGAGGCCTGGCCTGCGGTCGACCTGGTCTGCCCCAACGAGACCGAGTGCCAGGTGCTGACGGGCATCTTGCCCGCGGATGATGCGAGCTGCCTCACGGCGCTCAATGCCCTGCTCGCCAAGGGTGCCGGAGCTGCGGTCATCACGTTGGGCGGCGCCGGGTCGGTTACGCTCGGCGATGACGGCGAGCCGCTGCGTATGCCGGCACTTTCGAGCACGGTAGTCGATACCACGGCCGCCGGCGATACGTTTATCGGTGCGCTTGCCGCGGCTCGTCTGGAGGGCTTGCCGCTCTTTGAGTGCATGGCGGCGGGTGCTCGCGCCTCGGCGGTGACGGTGTCGCGCCTGGGCGCTCAGCAATCGATTCCCACGCGCGCCGAAGTTGAGCGCGTGTTTGATTTAGACGATTTAGTACAAGACGGAGAAGCGGAGTAGGACAATGGCAATCAAGAAGCTGATCCTTGATCTGGATATGGGCGTGGACGATGCGATGGCGCTGGCCTATGCCATCGCGAGCCCCGAGGTGGAGCTCGTGGGCATCACCACGTGCTTTGGCAACGTGCGCGTCGAGCAATCGGCGCACAACTGCTTGGCGGTGCTCGATCTGCTGGGTCGCCCCGAGGTTCCGGTGTACCTGGGTGCCGACCGTCCTCTGCAAGCGACTGAGCCCTATACGCCGCCGGCGTCCACCGCGCTCATTCACGGCAAGAACGGCATCGGCGGCGCGAGCGTGCCCGCGTCGCCCTACGAGCCGGTGGGGGCGACCTCGGCCGACGGCAACGCTGCGGTCGATTATCTGATCGATGCCGCGCGCACCTATGGTCCCGATCTGGTCTACGTAGCGACTGGCCCGCTCTCCAACCTGGCGCTCGCCCTGGAGCGCGATGCGGCGGCGATGATGTCCATCGGCCGCGTGGTCGTGATGGGCGGCGCCCTTACCGTGCCCGGTAACGTGAGCGCGGGCGCCGAGGCCAACATGGCGAGCGACCCCGAGGCAGCCGACGCGGTGCTGCGCTCGGGCCGTAAGCTCACCATGGTGGGTCTGGACGTGACGCATCGCGTGGTGCTCACACGCCGCGACATTGCCGGCTGGACGGGCTCGGGCACCATGGCGGGCTGCGCATTTGCGAGCATGGTCGAGCACTACATTGGCTCGTACGAGATGAACGCACCCTACCTGGGTGGTTGTGCGCTGCACGATCCGCTGGCCGTTGCCGTGGCGGTCGACCCCACGCTCGTAGGTGCGCTCGGCTGCAACCTGCGTGTTGATCTGCTGGGCGAGTACCGCGGTCGCACCATCTGCGATGAGCGTCGCCTGTCCGATCCGGACAAGAGCGCGCTTGTGGCACTGACCGTGGATGCTCCGCGCTTCCTGTCCGAGTTCAAGACGCGTATGGCCCGTGTCCTTGGCTAAGTTGTCTTTTTGGGACGGGGCTTTTTTGACTGGTATGATTGGTGTGACCATTCGAACCAGCTAAAAGAGCCCCGTCCCAATTTGACTATCGAGAGGATCTGCCATGGAGCGCATCGCCAGCTTTTCCGTTGATCATCTGCTGCTTGAGCCCGGCGTGTATGTGAGCCGCATCGACCGCGATCCGGCGACCGGTGCCGCCGTCACCACGTTTGACCTGCGTCTGACCACGCCCAACAAGGAGCCGGTCATGAACACGGCCGAGTGCCACACCATCGAGCACCTGGGCGCGACGTTCCTTCGCAATCATGCCGAGTGGTCGAGCCGCATTGTCTACTTTGGCCCCATGGGCTGCCGCACGGGCTTTTACCTCGTCGTATTTGGCGAGGTGACGAGCGAGGAGATCCTGCCGCTCGTGCGTGAGCTGTTCGAGTTTGTCGCCGACTTTGAGGGCGATGTCCCCGGTGCCGCTCCCGAGGGGTGCGGCAACTACCTGGACCAGAACCTCCCCATGGCAAACTGGCTCGCGCGCCGTTACCTCGACCGCGACCTGGCCGATATCGACGAGAAACACCTGCACTATCAGCAGGCGTAAGGGCTTTATCGCCCAAAACGCGCGCATTGGGCGCCTTCGCTTATGCGGGGGTGCCTTTTTGCTGAGTGGTCGGGACGAGTGTTTAAAATCGCTTATGTTTGTTCTAGAATGTTCATACTGTCACATAAACGAACAGGAGCGAACATGCATATCTACTCTGTCAACGATCCCGAGTTCAAGTCCTATGGCAACGTTTGGGATAACGTTCCGTCCGAGCTTACGTCGCCCGTGCTCGAGGCGCTCTCTGCCACGCCCATTCCCGAGGGCAGCAAGTACGTTGCAAGTGCGCCGGAGCTCGAGGACGTCAAGGATGCCGACAAGCTTGGCTTTCTCATGTTTGGTGGCCGTCCCTTCCAGCTCGGCTGGTGCAACGGCCACAACACGCGTCTCAACTGCCTGGAGTACCACCGCGCGAGTGAGTTCAACCTGGGCGCGCGCGACTTTATCCTGCTCGTGGCGCATCGCTGGGAGATCGAGGACGGCAAGCTCGATACCGCGTGCGTCAAGGCGTTCCGCGTGCCGGCGGGCAAGGTCGTCGAGGTTTTCAACACCACGCTCCACTACACGCCGTGCATGGTCGACGACGGTGGCTTCCAGGTGATGGTGGCGCTTCCCGCCGGCACCAACGGCCCGCGCCCCGAGGCCGCAACCGACATGCCTACCGCCGGTGACAGCTACTGCTACTGGAAGGCCGACAAGTGGGTTCTCTGCCATGCTGACAGCCCCAAGGCTGCCGAGGGCGGCTACGTAGGCCTCATTGGCAAGAACCTCGACATCGCCTGCGACTAGAATCTTCTGTCTCGATATGTAACATCTGGCGGGCCAAATCGTCTCTACCTGTTACAGATTTAGACAAACTGCAGGGGCTGCCCGAAAGATCTCGATCTGTAACACCAGGCCCGGTTTTGACGGCCTAGCTGTTACAGATCGAGACAAAACGGGCCCAAACCACCACAAAGGTGCCTGTCCCCATTGCGGTGGCTGCCTAGAGTTGGCTGCGCAGATAGTCAGCCATATATGGAACGGCGAAACGCACGTAACCGCGGCGCGCCTGTTCGATTACGCCGGCGTCGATGAGGCGCCGGCGATACTTTTGCGCATAGTCGGGTGTGACTGACATACGTTTCGCTACATCGGAAATGCGCGAAACGGCGTCTTCGTCATCAGTCATTGCGTCGAGAAACGCGACGTCTTGGTCCGATAGCGCGGCGAGCGTCGTTTCACAAACATCGTTTTCGAAATCGGCTTTTGACGCTTCGATAGCTCCGTCGACTTGCTCTGGCGTTACGTGTTCTCCTGTCTTGCAGCGATTGCCGATGTTATAGCCGATGAGCTGCAGCATATAGGGCGAGCCTTGGGTTGCGCGAGCGGCACGGAGGCGAAGATCGCCTGGAATATCAAGGTCGAGCTCTTCGAAAGCCCGCTGATAATAGGCATCGACATCTCCGACTGAAAGCGGTTCGAGCGTGACCTTGCGAGCGCGGTTGAGAAATGTCAGCACGCGGTCATTGAGCGTTGCACAGACGGCTCCCGGGAGACCTGCCATAACAAGCGCGACGTTGAGTCCCTCACCGACCAGCTCTTGATAGGCGGTGACGAGCTGTCTAATCTCAGGTGAATTAGCTTGGAGCTCATCGATAAGGATGAGGATGCCGTGCCCCTGCTCGGTCAGCTTGCGCGCCAGCTGCGTGAGTTTGAACTGGAAACTCTTGGTCTCCTGCACATCGCGTGTGAACTCGAGACCGGCTGAGAAGCCGAAGACGCTCAAGCTACCGCCAGAAAGTTTGGGGAGATGACGCTTGCTGACATAAGGCTCGCCTGCTTCTTGGATTTTTTCAACAATGCGCTCAAGCATATCTTCGGAGGCTACGGTGGGTGTGGCGACAACAAAACCGAGCTTGCGTGCGCGGTCGGCAAGTTCCCACAGAAGAACCGTCTTGCCGCTGCCTCGCTGGCCGAGCATGAGCATGGCTCGGTCTCGATTGCCCGGCTCCTGCTCAAGACCGGAGATGAATGTCGAAATCACGCTCCCGCGACCCACCAGATAGGACGGGCGATTTCCAAATGAGGGGGAGAAGATGGTTTCAGTCATAAGTCTCCTTTCCTTTTTTTCCTATTTTTTCCTTTCTTTCCTATTCAGTCAAATGAATTGCTGAGCGAAGGCGGTTACGTAGGCCTCGTCGGCAAAACCTCGACATCACCTGCGACTAGAATCTTCTGTCTCGATCTGTAACATCTAGCGGGCTAAATCGTCTCTACCTGTTACAGATCGAGACAAACTGCAGGGACAGACCGAACAATCTCAATCTGTAACACCAGGCCCGGTTTTGGCGGCCTAACTGTTACAGATCGAGACAAACCGCCCCAAACCACCACAAAGGTGCCTGTCCCCTTTGTGGTGGTTTGGGGCGGCGGTATCAGAAAGTGTCAGGCGGGGGCGGCTGCTGGGCCGCCGTGTGCGAAAAGAAGTATCGGCCCGTGCCGTTGCCGTTGAGCGACGCGTTGTTTGCAGGGATACTGAACCTATGACAACAGCGTGCGAAGGGGTTGATACATGGCTTTCCGTAATGACTTCCTGTGGGGCGGCGCAACGGCTGCCAACCAGTGCGAGGGCGCCTACGACGTGGACGGCCGCGGCCTTGCCAACGTGGACGTGGCTCCGCACGGCCCCGAGCGCTATGCGGTGGTCTCCGGCCAGCGTAAAATGCTCGACTTCGAGGACGGCTATTACTATCCCGCGCAGACCGGCATCGATTTCTATCACCACTACAAAGAGGACATTGCTCTCTTTGCCGAGATGGGCTTTAAGACCTTCCGTATGAGCCTGGCTTGGACCCGCATCTTCCCCAACGGCGACGAGACCGAGCCCAATGAGGCTGGCCTGGCCTTCTACGAGGATGTATTCCGCGAGTGTCAAAAGCACGGCATCGAGCCGCTCGTGACCATCGCGCACTTCGACTGTCCGATTCACCTCATCAAGGAGTACGGCGGCTGGCGCAACCGTAAGCTCATCGACTTCTACAAGAACCTCGCGACCACAATCTTTACCCGCTACAAGGGTCTGGTGAAGTACTGGCTTACCTTTAACGAGATCAATATGATCTTGCACCTGCCGTTTATGGGTGCCGGTCTGGTCTTTGAGGAGGGCGAGAACAAGGAGGCTGTCGAGTACCTGGCCGCCCACAACGAGCTCGTTGCCAGCGCTTGGGCAACCAAGATTGCCCACGAGATCGACCCCGAGGTCAAGATTGGCTGCATGCTCGCCGCAGGTAGCTACTACCCCTACAGCTGTCGTCCGGGCGATGTGCGCCAGGCGCAGCTCGACAATCAGGACAATTACTTCTTCGTCGACGTTCAGAGCCGTGGCTACTACCCGGCCTATGCCGTCAAGAAGCTCGAGCGTCTGGGTATCGATGTGGGCATGACGGACGAGGACCGCGAGATCCTGGCCGCCAACACCGTCGACTTCATCAGCTTTAGCTATTACAGCACCCGTTGCTCTGCCGGTGCCGATAACCCCGATGTCGAGCGCACCCAGGGCAATGCCTTCGCCGGCGCCAAGAACCCCTACCTGCAGGAGAGCCAGTGGGGCTGGGCCATCGATCCGCTGGGCTTCCGCATTACGCTCAACGACCTGTACGATCGTTATCAGAAGCCGCTGTTTGTGGTTGAGAACGGTCTGGGCGCCAAGGATGTTGTCGAAGAGGATGGTTCCATCAACGACGACTACCGTATCGACTACCTGCGCCAGCATATCGCCGCGATGCGCGATGCGGTGACCGAGGACGGCGTTGACCTGCTGGGCTACACCACCTGGGGCCCGATCGACCTGGTCTCGGCCGGCACGGGCGAGATGTCCAAGCGCTACGGCTTTATCTATGTGGACCGCGACGACGCCGGCAACGGCACCCTCAAGCGCTCCAAAAAGAAGAGCTTTGACTGGTACAAGAAGGTTATCGCCACCAACGGCGAAGATTTGGCCTAGGCTTTCCCGATAACCGTAGCCTCCTAACCAAGGCGCCCGGCGAGCAGTTAATGCTCGCCGGGCGCCTTGCCGTCTGCGGATTTTGGGACATGCGGCCCGCTTTTTCGACCCATCTGTCGGTACACTAAAAGCACTATGGGTACCCGCGAGCGACATATCGGCCACGCGGCCGCCCGATCCGCTCCCGTGGCGGATCCCAGGGGCGGCAGGCTCTTCGCCATGCCGCGATTCCTGGTTGGCATAACACGTCAGGTGTACCGTCACCGCGTCTTTGCTATCGCCGGCGCCATCACCGCGCTGTTCCTCATGCTTTTGGCGGTCTTGCCGTCGCTGTTCGCCTTCGACCCCAAACTTTCTAACGCCGTGCCCGCCTATAGCGAGGTGTCCGAAGAGGTCGTGGATGCGCTCGTCCATTCGAGCTCTCTCCCGCTGCTTGTCGCCGCAATTGTATTTTCGATTTGGGGCGTATCGGTCTATCTGCGCTGTTTGGACTATGTGTTGCGCCGCCGCCTTGTTGCCATCGCCACCATCTGCGCCCTGTGGATGATCGAAGTCATTCTCAAGTACAAGTCGTTCACGCCGTTCTATGCCACCGTGCTGTGGTACCTGTACTACGTGCCCATGACGCTCATTCCACTGCTCTACCAGTTGTGTGGTCTGCGCCTTGCGGGCCTGGAGCAACACCGCCTGGGTCGCCGCTACTGCGCTGCGCTGTGGATTGTGGCCATCCTGCTTATCGGATTTGTGCTCACCAACGATTTTCACCAGCAGGTCTTCCGCTTTGACCGTACAAGCGACACCTGGAGCAACGATTACACGTACGGCTGGGGTTATTTCGCCGTCTTAGTGTGGACGGCCTTTAACTTCGTGACCTTTTTTATCCTGGTTGGTCGGTCCTCGTCCTTTCGCATCCAGCGTTTCTCGGGCACGGCGGCGCTCGTACTGCTGGGTGGCGCATTCTTTGCCATCTCGTATGCGTTGCGCGTGCCCTGGGCATGGAGGCTCAACTTTTCGCTCGTCTATTGCGTCCTGTGCGTGGTGGCGATGGAAATCTGTCTCGATTGTGGTGTCATTCCGTCGTATCACGACATCGCCGGCATTTTCGACACCTTGCCGCTCGACCTCAAAGTTCTAACGCGCGACCTGCAGGAGGTCTATGCCACGCCGGTGTCAAAGCCAATGCCGGTAGGCGTGCGCGAGGAGTTGCGGACCCAGGAGCACGGCCACGCCCATGCCTTTGCCGTGGCGTCCGATCCCGATGTGATGTACCGTGCCTTTCCACTGCTGGGCGGATCGGCCCTGCTTGCCCAAGACGTGTCGGAGCTCAACGAGCTTAACCGTGAGCTGGCACATCGCCGCATGGAGCTGCAGCGTCAAAACGAGCTGCTCGCCGCCGACTACGACCTTAAGACGCATTTGGCAGATCAAGAGGCCGAGACCTTGCTGGTCCAAGACGTGGACCAGGCGATTGCCCGCGCGCTCGAAGGGATGTACGACCTGCTGAGCTCGCTGCCGCCGTTGACCGACGAGGCGTCTTCGCACGAGCGTTACCGCATGCTGCAGCGCGCAAAGATGCTCGTCGCCTATTGCAAGCGCAAGGGGTCGCTCACGTTGGCACAGCATGGGGAGAGCGGTTTTGATCGCGACCGCATTCAGCTCATTGCCAACGAGCTCGCAAGCGACCTGCGCACCATCGATATCGATTGCGCCTCGATTATCGCCATACGGCGCCCGATGCACGCCAGTACGGTAAGCGCCCTGTACGACTGCGTGTATGACTTTGCGTTTTTTGCCTACACCACCGACCATCCGGCGCTTATGTATCACTTGGGCGACCATGACCGATGCAGTGTCGAGCTGCGCGCCACGCTTTTTTCCAACGATGATGCAGATCTTTCGCAGACGCCCGCTGCGCAAGAGCTCGAAAGCGCTCTGCAAGGGCGCAACGTGGCATACCGCCTTGAGGGCGAGCCCGGCCAGCTGCGCATGATCGTCTTGATGCCGAGGGCGGGTGAGTGACGATGCAGATTTCGCTCATCCTTCCCCAAATCGTTGCGCTCGATGTTGTCTTTGCCCTGGCTGCGTGTCTGCAGACGATCCACGTCCCGCTCATTTCATCGCGCCGCTCGTCCTATAACCGTAAGGTGATTTGTGCCTACGAGGCGAGCCTTGTGCTTCACCTAGTTATTTCGGCGCTCATCTTGTTCGCGTCGTCTGGCTCATATCTGGTGGCGCCGCTTGACGTTTGCGCCAGGGCAATGGGCGGAGCGCTGTGGCTCAATGCCGCAATCTTTGCCTACGGCGCGGTGCTTATGGCGCACTATCGTCGCCCCGTCATGCTGGTCGAGCTGCTGCTTGTTGTCGCCGTTACACCGCCGGTGGTTTTTGCCATGGGCTCGGCGTGGACCGTTGTCCTTATCGCAGAGGGGGCATTCTTTCTGTTCCGGTCCATCGCGGCGCTCTTGATGGACGTCCGTAACCGCCAGGAGGATATCACCGCGTTCTCGACGATCGAGACCATCAACGTGATTCCCGTGGGCATCCTGTATCTGGACCCGAGGGGCCGTCCGCTGCTCATGAACCGCTGCATGCGCAAAAACCTGGTGGAACTTCATATGCCCACCGATCTAGGTGACATGAGCGGCACATGGAACGACCTGCGCAAACTTAGCATGCAAATGCCCGAAAGCAGTAGGAACCGCGTGCGGATTAACTTGGACCGTTTTGGTGAGGCTCGCGCGGTGATCGAGATTTCTCCCGCCGAGATTCGCCTATTTGTGCACGACGAGGTTATGGTTTCGGGCCGCCTCTTTGAGCGCATTATCGGACTGGACGTGACGGAATACGCACACGCCTACGACCGCTTGGCGCAAGCCAACCACCTGCTTGAGCTTGCGGGCCAAGAGCTCCAAGCCCAGATCGAAGAAGTCAAAAAAGTTGCTGACAATGCGGCCTATCTGCGTATGCGCGCTCGCGTGCACGACGTGATCGGGCAGCGTCTGTCCATCCTCCATCGTTATCTGGAGGAGGGGCGCCTGGATGACGAGTCACTCGAGCAGATCGACCCGCTGCTGCGCTCAATCGCTGCCGATCTGCGCAGCGGGGGCGACACCGAACCGGCAGAGCAACTGGGCGATATCGTCCATGCCTTTGGCCTGGTGAGCGTGCAGATCGATGTGGAGGGCGAGCTGCCAAGCGACGCGCGTGTCGCCGCAGCCTTTCTGCAGATTATCCGCGAGGCCTCGACCAATGCCACCAAGCATGCACAGGCCCATCAGGTCCATGTGCGCCTGCGGCAGGAGACGTCGGAAGACGGCGCTGTTGCGCGGATGGTCGTTTCTAACGACGGCGCGCCTGCACCCGTATCGTATCGCGAGGGAACGGGTATCCCTGGTATGAGGCATGTCGCACAGAATCTGGGCGGCAGCCTGGAAGTCCACACCGCCCCGCCCTTCACGCTTACGGTGTCCATCCCGCTCGCCTCCAACGCCACGGTCAAAAGGAGAAGCTCATGATTCGCGTCCTTATAGTCGAAGACCAGGCTATCTTGCGCGAGAGCCTCGCGCGCTCCGTCGGTGACCAGCCCGACATGACCGTTGTCGCCGCGATTGCCGACGCCTCGGATGCCTTGGACGTTGTGCTCAAGGAGCGCCCGGACATGATACTGATGGACGTATGCACCGAGCATGATTCCAACGGCATCGTGGCGGCGGCGCGCATTAAAGAACAACTGCCCGAGTGCCGCGTCATTATCATGACGGGTATGCCCGAGATCACCTTTGTGGACCAGGCCCGCGAGGCGGGCGTCGACAGCTTTGTGTACAAGAACGTCGGTATCGACGAGCTGTTCGCCGTGATGCGCTCCACGCTGGCGGGCTATTGCACGTTTCCCAAGCCGCCCGAGAGCATCTTTTCGGGCACGGCGGCCCTCGACGATGTCGAGCTGTCGATCTTGCGCCTTGCCTGCGAGGGTAAAAGCCGCCGCGAGATTGCGGCCGAGCTGTTTATGAGCGAGGGCACCATCAAACGCCGCATCTCGGAGATTCTCAACAAGACCGGCTACGACAACATCATGCGCCTGGCCGTGCATGCGGTGACCGAAGGCAGCATCGTCCCCAATATGGAGCGCCCGTAGTCGGTGCGCCGCCCGTGTTCCGGCGCCGTAAAGATAGGCCGCCCGCCGTTTCGCATCTAAAAACGGCGGG
>CABQNA010000003.1 GCA_902465425.1 uncultured Collinsella sp. | reverse complement strand
CGTGGAGTACATCGTGGCGCACGGCATCGCTTCGTCCATCGAGGGGCGTCGCGCGATTATCGGCTCGGCACACTTTGTGTTTGAGGATGAGGGCGCGCAGCTCGAGTCCGACATAAAGGAGCGCATCGAGCTCCAGATGCAGGGCCTGTCGCCGCTGTATCTGGCGGTCGATGGCACCGTTGTGGGCGTGCTCGGCATCGAGGATCCGCTCAAGCCCGGGGTCCGCGAGGCCATCGCCGACCTGCATGCGCTGGGTGTCAAGCATATCGTTATGCTTACGGGCGACTCCGAGCGCACGGCCGAGCGCATTGCGCGCGAGGCGGGTGTCGATGAGTTTAAGGCCGAGCTGCTGCCCGAGGACAAGTACGCGTATGTTGAGCGCATTAAGGGCGAGGGGCGCCAAGTTGCCATGGTGGGCGACGGCGTCAACGATTCGCCGGCGCTCGGTTTGGCCGACGTGGGTCTGGCAATGGGCGGCGGAAGCGACATCGCCAAGGAGGTCGCCGATATCATCCTGACCGATACGGATCTCGCCGCAATCGTGCGCCTGCGCCGTATGAGCCAGGGGCTTATCGACCGTCTGACGAGTTCGTATTCCAAGGTGATGCTCACCAACTCGGCGCTGTTGGCATTGGGTATTACCGGCATGATCACTCCGCAAACGTCGTCACTGCTGCACAACGGCTCAACGATCGCCTACAGCCTAAGCAACGCAAAGGCGTACCTGCGCTAGCAGACGTGTTCGCCCACGTTATCTGGCCTGCGCCCAGACGGCATCGGTGTCGTCCGGGCGCAGGCCTTTTGCATTTGAACATTTGCTAGCTTCTTTATATAGTGGTGCTAGCATGGCTAGCAATTGAAGGGAGCGGGATCGACGTGGGTGCTGTTAGCGGCATGGCGCAGGTGAACGTTCGCGTGGATCGCCAGGTCAAGAACCGTGCCGAGGAGGCGCTGCGGCTTTCGGGCGGGTCGCTGCCCGAGCTCATCAAAAAGGTGGTGGCCAAGGTCGCGCAGGGTGGCGGGCAGTGCGAGGAAGTGCTTGCGGCCGTCGACGACCGGCAGCAGGCCGTCGCGCCCGATACTCCGTTCGCCGCGTCGTGGGCAGCGGCAGATCGGCTTTATGCAGATATGGGCATCGCTGCGTCGCCTGTATCCGACGATCGCGATTGGGACGCAATCTATTCCGAAGCCATGGACGAGCGCTATCGCCAAAAGGGGATGATCCTGTGAGCGGGTCTCCCCTCAAAATAATGGTGGACGCCAACGTATGGGTTGATTCGTTTTGCGTCGACCATGCCGAGTCGCTTGCCGCGCGTGCGTTTATTGGGCAGGCGGCGGAGACGGGGGCATTGCTGTTCTTTCCGGTGCATATCGCCAAGGACGTGCTGTACGTTGTCCAACACGAGCTGAAGCGTAGCGTTCTTGCCAGCGGGGGAGCGCTCGACGAGGCGTCTGCCCGCGCGATTGGCGATGCGGCGTTGGCGTTTGTTCGGAACATGACCGAAAACGCCACAGCCGTGGGCGCTGATGCATCCGATCTGTGGCTAGCCGACAAATATCTGACGCTCCATCGCGATTACGAGGACAACTTGGTACTCGCCGCATGCAAACGCGCCCAGGTTGATTACTTGGTAACTAACGATCGCAAGCTGCTCGAACATGCCGATCTTGCAGCAAAGACACCTCGTCAAATGATGCCGATTCTTGCTTTGGCCGAACGCGGCGACGCGGCTATCGGTTGACGCGAACTGTTTGCGGGCCTCTTGGACGACGATGCGCCAAGGGGCCCGCGTCTGCTATTTACAAAAGCTCGGCCTTAATGGTGGGACTTTCTGCGAGCTGCTCGGCTGCCTTTTCGTCGGAATCGTTTAGCGCTGCCAGGCTGCGGTAGACCCACTCGTTGACCTGGGTGTTCTTGACGCCTGCGGTCTGCATAAGGGCGCCTACCTCGCGGATTGCTGCGAGCAGATCGGCTTTGGGACCCGCGAGCTCGACGTCGACGCCGTGGTAGGCGGTCACGCCGCGGTTTTCGCTCACGTGGTCGATAAAGCCCTCGACGGTCTCAAGCTGCTGGGCGAGAGCTGCATCATTGTCAGCGTCCAGCGCGACGAGTGCGTTCGATACCGTGAGGGCGGGATGTCCGCAGGGGACAAAGCCCTCGATGACATCCATAGCTTCGGTAATGGTTGAGCCCAGGCCTGCGAGGGCATTGACGAGTTGCTGTTTGGTATCCATGACGGTCCTTTCGACGGGTCAATTTTGCTTGGCGAAAATATACGTGACGCGATCGGTAGCAAAAGTGTGAAGTGCGGCGCACATTGGGGTCTTCACAGCTCGTGCATAGAACAGCTGTCCGCTTTCAGAACGTGGTAAGATAACACTCCACAAGCGGGGCTCGCCCTGCATGTTCTTTGAAAAGTCGACGGGTGTTGGGTGCTCGTGCCCAATGCCATCCAGACTTTCCCGACATTCGGGGGCGACTGGTTTCGACACGATCGCTCTGAGAGAGGAAGCAAGCCGAGGTCTCCTCGCCTCGTTAAACAGGGGTACCGTCAAATTGAATTGACAACAACTCTTCTTTTGAGCCTATGGCTCTCGCTGCTTAATTTATAGCGGCGCGTCAACCCGGTGATTTCCCCGACACCGGCGCGACGTCATGTTAGGGGAATGCTCCTGCGCACGTAATCGGTATGGCGCAGGCTAAGACCGAACCGGTTAGGACGCCCGAGCGTGTCGCTGCGCGCAAAGTGTCCGAGACTAAACCAGCGACTGAGCTTGGAGATGCCAATCAGGGGGCTTTCGTGGACCGGAGTTCGATTCTCCGCGCCTCCACCATAAGTAACAGGCAGGTAGATACTCATATCTACCTGCCTTTTTATTTCTAGTCCGTACCGCGGAGAATCGAACTCTATGCAGGGCGCGGGCGTAAAGAAAACGCGTAAGCGTTTTTAGCCCGCGGGCGAGGGCGCCGGCAGGCGGCCGAAGCCGGTGCGGATTTGCGAAGCAAATACGCGGATTCTCCGCGCAATGTCCCAGCCCAAAACAGATGTGCTGCCGACGGCATTTCTGCCAACTATGCCCCCATACTAACGGATCCCCCAAACCGCGGAGAATCGAACTCTACTCCAAAACCCGCGCTCTCCATCTCAAAACTGGGTAGAAGAAGGCCAAAACGAAACAGCAGGAGGTCAATATGACTGCAGAAGATAAGGCAAAGAACGCCGGCAAGGTCGCGCTCGTCCTGGAGGGCGGCAGTTTTCGCGGGCAATTTACCGCAGGCGTGCTCGACGTTCTCATGGAGGCCGGCGTCGAAATCCCGGCTGTCTACGGTGTATCGGCCGGCGCCCTCAACGGTGTGAACTACAAGTCGCACCAGATCGGCCGTGCCAACCGCATCAACCTGGCTTTCTGCAACGACAACCGCTTCATGGGCGCCGCATCGTTTGCGTCCACGGGCTCCATTGTGGGTTACGACTTTATCTTCAACGATGTCCAGGACCGCCTGGATCCCTTTGACAACGAGACGTTCGACGCGAGCCCCATCGAGATGTACGCCGTCGCGACGGACATGCTGTTTGGAACCGCTGCCTACCTGCCGGTCAAAAGTGCCGTGCTCGATCTCGACGCTGTGCGCGCCTCGACGTCGCTGCCGCTGGTGACGCCGCCGGTCGAGATTGACGGGCACAAATACGTCGACGGCGGCGTGGCCGATTCGGTCCCCATCGAGCATGTGCTCGAGGAGGCGGGCTTCGATCGCGCGGTCGTCATCGTCACGCAGGACCGCTCGTACGAGAAAAAGCCCTACGAGTTTATGCCCGCCGCGCGAGCCCGCTATGCCGACTACCCCTATCTGCTCGAGGCTATCGAGACGCGCCACGACCGTTACAACATCCAGCGCATGCACCTGTGGAAGTATGAGCGCGAGGGCCGCGCGTTGGTCGTCGCTCCGCAAAAGCCGGTCGAGGTCGGCCATGTCGAGCACGATTCGGCAAAGCTTTTGGACCTGTATATCCAGGGCCGTCAGGAGGCAAAGCGCCTGCTCGCGGAAATCCAAGAGTTCGTTGAACGCTAGCGACGGCGAACCCTCAAAAAATGACAACAGCTAAAGAGCTGGGAAAATCACGGCTAGTGGATGACATGTGCAGAAACTCTGGTCGGAGCCAAAATACCTGTTGACTCGTACGGCGAGCGGGGTAATATGGACGGGTTACTTGCAGAGCCCCGTGAATCTCTGTAACAACACGTACTGTACATGGAGGAGTCTAAGTGATTTCGAAATCGACTCACTACGCCAAGCAGGGCGAGGTCCAGCGCAACTGGGTTCTCGTCGACGCCGATGGTGCTGTCCTGGGCCGTCTTGCCACCCAGATCGCAATGATCCTGCGCGGTAAGAACAAGCCCCAGTTCACGCCCAACAGCGACTGCGGCGACTTCGTTGTCGTCATCAACGCCGATAAGGTCCAGCTTACCGGCAACAAGGCCGACACGAAGACCTATTATCGCCACAGCGGCTACAACGGCGGCCTCAAGGCTGAGAGCTTCCGCCAGGCTATGGAGAAGCACCCGGAGAAGGTCATCGAGCGCGCCGTTCGCGGCATGCTGCCCAAGACCACCCTCGGCCGTGCCCAGATGACCAAGCTTAAGGTCTACGCTGGTGCCGAGCATCCGCATGCTGCCCAGAACCCCACGAAGATTGAGCTGGAGGCTTAAAGATGGCTGAGAACACCGTTGTCTACCAGGGTACCGGCCGTCGTAAGAACGCCGTCGCCCGCGTCCGTCTCGTCCCCGGCACCGGCAAGGTGACCATCAACAAGCGTGACGCCGAGCAGTATTTCGGCCGTCATCAGCTCGTTGAGAACGCCCTTGCTCCCTTCAAGGTGACCGACACCGCCGGTCAGTTCGACGTTATCGCTCTGTGCGATGGCGGCGGCATCTCCGGCCAGTCCGGCGCTCTGCGCCTGGGCATCGCTCGCGCTCTTCTGAACGCTGGCGACTACCGTGCTGACCTCAAGAAGGCCGGTTTCCTTACGCGCGATGCTCGCGTGGTCGAGCGCAAGAAGTACGGCCTCAAGAAGGCCCGCCGCGCTCCCCAGTTCTCCAAGCGCTAAGGTTTTATCTCCTTTCGAGATACAATGTACAAGCGGGGCCTGCCGATTCCTCGGCGGGTCCCGCTTTTCTTTTTCGACTAGGGTGGGCGGTTGCATATCGCCTGCTAGGGAAGGAGCGATCCTATGCCCCAGAACATCTTCGGTACCGACGGCGTCCGTGGCGTCGCCAACGCCGATCTTTCGTGCGACCTCGCGTTTCGTCTGGGCCGCGCGGCGACCAAGTTCCTTGGTCCGGACATCTGCATCGGCCGTGACACGCGCCTTTCGGGCACCATGCTCGAGAGTGCTCTGACTGCCGGCATCATGGCCGAGGGCGGCCGTCCGCATTGCTGCGGCGTTATCCCCACGCCTGCCGTGGCGCTGCTCACCGTTCAGAACGAGCTCGATGGCGGCATCGTCATCTCCGCTTCGCACAATCCGCCGGAGTTCAACGGTATCAAGTTCTTTAGCCGCAAGGGCATGAAGCTTCCCGACGCTGTCGAGGAAGAGATCAGCGCCTGGGTCATGTCCGAGGAGGCTATGGCTGCCGACACGCTGCCGACCGGCGCCGGCGTGGGCCACATTATCAAGATGAAGGACGCCCGCAAGGCATACGTCGACCACGCCATCGATACGCTTGATGGCCTGAGGCTCGATGGCTTGGTCGTTGCCGTCGACTGCGGTCACGGTGCTTCCTGTCAGACTACGCCCGCCGCGCTGCAGCGCCTGGGTGCCACGGTCCATGCCATCAACACCGATTATTGCGGCACGGACATTAACGTTGAGTGCGGCTCTACGCACCTTGAACCCCTGCGCGAGCTCGTGCTGCGCACCCATGCTGACATCGGTCTGGCTCACGACGGCGACGCCGACCGCGTGCTGTTCGTGGACAGCGAGGGCAACGAGATCGACGGTGACTACATCCTGGCTATCTGCGGTTCTGACCTTGCCGCTCGCGGCAAGCTCGCCAACTCCGAGATCGTCTCGACCGTCATGTGCAACCTGGGCTTCTCCATCGCTATGAAGGAACAGGGCTTCGAGATGGTTCAGACTGCCGTGGGTGACCGCTACGTTCTGGAGCGCATGCTCGCGGACGGCGCCGTCATCGGCGGCGAACAGTCTGGCCACATCATCTTCCTGGAGCACAACACCACCGGTGACGGCCTGGTGACGGCTCTGCAGCTGCTGGCCGTGCTCAAGCGCACCGGTCGTACCCTCACCGATCTTGCCGGCATCATGAAGAAGTACCCGCAGGTACTCGTTAACGTGCATTCCGACAACAAGGCCGGTCTGGACGATTGCCAGCCCATCTGGGATGCCGTCGCTGCTGCCGAGAAGGAGCTTGACGGCCGCGGTCGCATTCTGGTGCGCCCGAGCGGTACCGAGCCACTGGTCCGCGTGATGGCCGAGGCCGAGACGCACGAGCTGACCCAGCGCGTTGTCGACGACATCGTCGAGGTTGTCAAGCGCGAACTTCCCTAATGGTCAAAAACCGGTGCCAAGTGGTAAACTGTTAAGGTTATTTTGATTGATTGGTATGTCCGAGGGGGAGCATGTTCACTAAAGTCCTAAGGTCTTTTGGTATGCGTGGTCGAGTCCTTACGCTGGATGCTCCCATCTCGGGCGACGTCATTCCGCTCTCCGAGGTAAACGATCAGACATTTGCCACCGGCCTTTTGGGCCAGGGCGTGGCAATTCAGCCCACCGGAACGCGCGTGATCGCGCCGGCTGATGCCAAGGTCGAGGCTATTTTTCCCACGGGGCACGCCGTTGCGCTTAACACGGTCGATGGCTTGGACGTGCTCATCCACGTTGGTTTGGACACTGTTCAGCTTGAGGGCAAGCACTTTACCGTGCATGCGCAAGTGGGTGACATCGTCCATAAGGGTGATGTACTCATTGAGTTCGATCGCGAGGCAATTGCTGCCGAGGGCTACGATGTGACGGTTCCCATCTTGGTGTGCAACTCCGTTGAGTTCTCGAGCATCAAGGGCTCCGTTGGCGTGCATGTCGAAGAGATGGACCAGCTCATCGTTGCTCGCGAGCGCTAGCAAGTGCACGTGGCCATTAGCCTACAATTCAAACACGTTTACGGAGGGCGCCCTTGAAAGAGGACGCCCTCCGTGGCAAGATGGGAAACGTCCGAGGCTAAACAGCTTCGGGTCACCGTGGACGGGCAGGGGCCTCGACGCGGCTAGACACGAGACACATACATTACGCGACCTCGCCCTGGTGGCCGCACACGTTGGTTGCGGCCGACGCGGGCCGCGGGCAAGTGCTTGTAAGGGAGCCTTGCCTCTCTTGTACGAGAAAGGACGCGTAATGAAGATCATTAAAGCTAAAGACTACGAGGATATGAGCCGCAAGGCCGCCAATATCATCTCGGCCAAGGTTATCCTCAAGCCCGACTGTGTACTGGGCCTTGCCACCGGCTCCACCCCGATCGGTGCCTACAAGCAGCTCGCTGCTTGGTACGAGAAGGGCGACGTCGACTTTGCCGAGGTCAGCACCTACAACCTGGACGAGTATCGTGGCCTTTCGCACGACGATCCCCAGAGCTATCACTACTTCATGCGTGAGAACTTCTTCGATCACATCAACATCGACCTGAACAACACGCATGTGCCCGACGGTTCCAACCCCGACGCCGCCGCTGCCTGCTCTGAGTACGACAAGATCGTCGCCGAGGCCGGTTACCCGGATCTGCAGCTGCTCGGCATTGGCAACAACGGTCACATCGGCTTCAACGAGCCCGATGACCACTTCTCCAAGGGCACGCACTGCGTCGACCTCACCGAGAGCACCATTCAGGCCAACAGCCGCCTGTTCGACAGCATCGACGATGTTCCCCGTCAGGCCTACACCATGGGTACCCAGACCATCATGTATGCCCGCATGATCCTGGTTGTCGCTAACGGCGAGGCCAAGGCTCAGGCCGTGCACGATATGTGCTATGGTCCGGTTACGCCCAAGTGCCCGGCTTCGATTCTGCAGCTGCACACCAACTGCGTTGTCGTTGCCGACGAGGCCGCCCTTTCGCTCTGCGAGTAGCGCGAATCCTGCAGCTCGACATAGCCTTGCCTAAGGCCTCCGCTTTGCGGGGGCCTTTTTGCTATCCCTTTTCGCCCACTTGACCAAAATCTTGCCGCAAGCTTGACGAATGCCGGATGCCCAACAGCTTGATTCATTCTATATCAGATTCTATGCAAAAATGCCACTAGAAGGTCGTAGACGGTAGCGGGTGCTAGGCGAGTTGAATGACATAGCTGAACCTTGTTCATCTGCGTTACACTGCCGCTTAGATGGGACAAGCTGACAAGCTCATTTACCTGCTTAAAGACCGATTAGTCGGGGGATTAATAACAATCGGCCCTCGCTGTACAAAAACTTGCCGCTTGCGTACCAAAAGACAACCTAAAACACAAGGTCGCTCTATTCATAGCGCGGCTTGTATGGTCTTGCGGCTACAGTGTCCATACGGTCGAGTTGAGGAGCGGGCATGGTAAACGATTTGAGCGGTATAGACGACCTCGAGCTGATGCCGCTGGGCGGAGGCTATATGGTGCGACGCGAACGCTTGATGAATGAGCTTATCGCCAAGGGCCGAAAGGCCGGCATCGTGGTTCTTTATGCGCCCGACGGGTTTGGGAAGACCTCGGTGCTGCTGCAGTACACCCATGAGGTTAAATGCGACCCGACGCGAGGCCCCGTGCGGATTATCGAGGCCGATCGCGCCACTGGGCGCGAGGTGTTTATGCAGCTCGAGGTGGTTACCGAAGAACTCAAAGACAAACCGCACTCCCTTATCGCGATTGATAATGTGCCAAACCTCGATCAGCACGATACCGAAGACCTCATCGACAGGATTCGCGGCCTGCGCGCTATGGGGGTAGGGGTCTTTATCTCCTGCCGTCCTTCAAATCGTCAGCTGATTCATGGGCTGGGCGATTCGGTTAAGATCAATGCGCAGATGCTCAAGGTGCATGCCTATGAGTATTCGGCGTGGGCATCGGCGTTTTCGATCAGCACATCGCTCGACTTTTATCAGCTCACGCAGGGCGTGCCCGAGCTCGTTTCGGCATTGCAGACGGGTCTGTATGGCCAAGGCGACGTAGCCGGCCTGCTCGAAAACGAGATTGTCAACGTATATGGCGCGGCACTTGTCGATCTGGCTTCGCTCGACAATAATGTGCTGTTTTGCGTGGCATGTCTTATGGTTTTGATGGGCGAGGGTAATATCGCAGAACTCGAGGCTTGCGGGGTGAGGCTGTCGATGGTCGACCAGTCCTACTTTGTACGCGACTACCCGATCTTTGGCTTGGATCCCGCCGAGCGGAGTTTTACGTGTCTGGGCACGGAGGATAACGGACGCTTGCGTTTGCGTAAGTTGGTGGCCGAGGTTCGCCCCGAACTTGTTCCGAGGGCGGCCCGGATTTTACTTAAGGCGGGCCGATGCGATGCGGCGATGGGTCTGGCGGACGCCTTTTTGGACCGTGAAGCGGTCCTTGAACTTGCTGGACAGTATGGGGTCGATCTTGCTCTGACGGGGCACGGGGCCGATATCTGCCGAGCAGCGTTGGGTACGATCGATGCCGACGATCCGGCTCCAGAGCCAACGCCCGCCGAGGCGCTCGGCGTATATCTGGCAGCGGTCAGCGTGTCCAATACAAAGCTCGCTCGCTATATGGCATCGGTTATCGAGCGCAGGGGCGAACGGGCGGCCTGCGAAATAGACCCTGTTTCATGGAGGGTGGCCCAGACGCTGACGGCTGTTTGCTATGGGGACAACGGGCTTGGGCTTCCTACGAACCTGGCCGTACCAGAAATCGAGGCATCCCATACCGCACTCGATATGTTGTCTGCGCATATCGAGGTCAAGCGATGCCTGACCGAGCGGGGAGATGACGGCGGCGTTCTACAGCAGCTCAAAACGAGCAAGGCCTACGACTGCGAGCTCGACATCGCGGGGATTGTTATACGGGCCGATAGTATGCTGGTGGAGCTCTTTGACGGGTCGTTTGCGGGAACCGATGAACGCGACGACGAGATGGCGCTGGTGCGGGAGGCGCTCGACGTACGTGGGCTTAAGGCGATGGCTATCTGGGTGCGCATGGTGTTGGCGGCGCGGCGGCTCCTTTCCGGCTTGCCGGTAACCGACGACGCGGCGTTCAACGAGCTCGATCGTTTTGCCGTGCGCATGCGCGACAACCAGATTCAGCTGTTTGGCCTGTTGCTAGAAGGCTGGCAGTCGCTGGCAGAGGGGACGGCCGGTTAATGCAAAGTTCCGTGCGGTCCAAGTGCTCAAACTTGCCGAGGAGTCGATTGCGTACATGCGCGATAACGCATTGCTGCTGGAGCGCGCGGCATATCTACGTAACACCTCGATGGTTTCGGTGCGCGAGGAAGCGGAGTTGCTCGATATAAGCCAGACGCAGGTTGGTGGAGCGGAGGCCTGGATGGTGGCGCTGCATTTGGCCTGTGCGGGCCGAGACAGCGATCTTGCGGCCTGGATGTCCATGAATCGTGCGGGGATTCTAGAGCCATCGTATCGGCTCTTTGCGCGCCTTGCCATGCATTGTCTGGGCGAGCCGGCGGGCAGGATACGCAAGAAGCTTCCCGTGCGCGAGCTGTCGCGGTACTCGCTGCGCGACGATTTGGAAGGGGAGGGCGAGCGTCTGTTCCAGGCTGGCGAGGTTGAAGCCGTTGATACCATCGACCATATCGAGATTCGCATGTTTGGTGCGTTTCGCGCCGAGCGCGACGGGTTTCCCATCACGGACAAAATGTGGCGCCGCAAGAAGGCAGCGACACTTGCCGAGCGGCTTGCGCTGGGCATGGATGCGCTCGTCGATCGTGAGACGCTGGCCATGGAGCTGTGGCCCCATGCCGAGTTCAATAGCGCTCGCAACAACTTGTACTCGACGATATCGCGCTTGCGGTCGGCCTTGGGGCCGACGCCAGACGGCAAGTCGTGTGTGCTCATCCAAAATGAATGCATCGGACTCAACGGCGACTACGTCAAGACCGATGTACGGCTGTTTGACCAGATAAGCCGCGAGGTTTTGGGAAATCGCACGGGTGCGCGCGGGCCCCATTTAGTTGAGCTGTGCCTTAAGATTGAGCAGCTTTATGCCGGACCGCTGTATGTTCCCAATGGCTGTAATCCCACCTACTTTTTGCGTATGCGACGCATTATGCAGTCAAAGTACATCGATTGCATGATTAAGGGGGCCAATGCCGCTCTAGAAGAAAACGATCTGCAGTCGGCGATTTGGCTGGCGGAGTCGGGGCTTCGGCAGGAAACGGCGCGCGAGGATATGGTGCGCTGCGCCATGCGTGTCTACAGTGCGGCGGGGCGGCGGCGCGATATCGTCGAGCTATACAGCGGGCATATGCACCATCTGAGGGAGCAGGTTAATGGCGTGCCCGAGCCTGAGACGCGGCGTCTATACGAGCGTTTGGTGGAGGGGCGGCTCAATCGCGTGCTGGTCGAGCGATAAAAAACGGGCGCCCGAAGTACTTGGGCACCCGTAAGCTTGCTATGTGTTGGCTCGCCGGATCATTGGCTCTTAGACGAGCTTGATCTTCTCGATGTCCTTGCGCGAGGACTCGCGATACAGCGAGAACTTGCGGCCGATGACCTGGACGACCTCGGCGTGGCAGCGCTCAGCGAGCTCTTCGGCGGCCTCGCGGGCGGAAAGGCTGGAGCCATCGAGCACGGAGCACTTAACGAGCTCGTGCTTCTCCAGGTAGGCGACCGTCTGCTCGACGGTGCCCTCGTTGACGTCGGACTTGCCGATGATGATGGCGGGGTTGAGGTGATGGGCCATGCTGCGAAGCTGCTTGACCTGTGCTCCTGTCAGTGCCATGGGTTCTCGCTTTCTATGTATGGGGCGCCCCGCGACGGGGCCTTAATCTACGTGAGCTGTCCCACGATAGCGCAGGAACGGCGCGGTGTGGAGTGCGTTTGCCCAGTTCGCAAAGAATGCGGATGCCGAGTGAGTGGGCGGTGCGGGCTGCGAACAGGCTATGAGCTGGGCGCAGAGACCGGCTCCCATGCAATAAACGCCCAACGAACCTTGCGGACATGATCGAGCATATAGCGCCCCTGCGGCACGCCCTTGGAACCCGGCTCACCGGCATGGGGGTTCTCGATCATGTGTTGGGCGATGTAGTCACGCAGGCGGTCGATCTTATCTTCGTTGCCATGCTCGAGCATACGGGAAAAATCTGCTACGCCTGCCTCAAGGCTATCGAAGGTATCGCGACGAGGCGATTCAAAGTACGTAACCTGCGGCAGGACACCCATCTGAACGAGGATATTAAAAGCATACACAAAGCCATTACTGCAGGTAACCGAGGCACCAATGGCGTTCATCAGGTGCAGGTCATAGCGCGGGCTGGAGTTGGCGACCATCGTGACAGCACAACGCCGACGAGCCGCACGGTCAAGCTTGGCAAGCGCACCTTTTAGATTGGTCGTCGTAACCGACCGACTGGCAAAGGCAATATCCACCGCTTTCGCGACCGGTCCAACCAAATCCCAATCATCATCCCAAGCAAGCTCAAGCGGCGTAATGCGATCCTCGAGTCCATAGTACTCAATGCCAGCATCAAGCGTGCCCAACATAGCAGGGGAGAAGTCGGCCGCAATCACAGGATGCCCAGCCTGAGCAAGCGGAATAGCAATCGACCCAGCCCCACACCCCATATCCAGCACCGATTCACCAGGCTTTAACGCCAACAGCTTTATAAAATCCCGGGCATACGGAGCAGTCTCCAACGGCCGAAAATGCCGAGCCCTTTTATCCCACTCAAAAGAATCATCAGCCCGCCGCCGAGCAGCCTGCATCTGCATCCACTCCTGGTTCCAATCTGTGGAAAGCAGCTCAGAACGATTCTCCCCATCAACCACGGGCCAACCTCCTAGCAACAAAAAAGCGACTCCTCCCAAAAGAAGAGCCGCAACCAGCATATATCAGAAAGAACCGTTCCAACGCCAAACCGCCCTCACAACCAAGGCGGGCAGGAGCGAAGCGACTGCCATACGGGATAGAACCCAACTGAGGTCCCGTTGTGCGGGAGCCCCGGGGAGGGCAAATATATAAGGTCGATCGCGAGTTCCGCACGAGCCGGAGAGTGCTTAATGTGCTCTCCGTGCGAGTCAGGACTGTCCGAGCAGGCGACCTTATATATTTGCCCTCCCCGGGGCTCCTCGCCCGAATCCCTCAGCTAGTTCTTCAGCGAGTTCAGCGGCGCCGGGAAGCGTCCACCGCGGTGGGCAAGCACGGTGCCGGCGTTGGGGTTCACCGGCATGATGGGCGCACGGCCGAACAGGCCGCCGTACTCGACGCAGTCGCCCACGCCCTTGCCGATGGCGGGGATCACGCGCACGGCCGTGGTCTTGTTGTTGATGACACCGATGGCCATCTCGTCGGCGATGATGCCGGCGATGGTCTCGACTGGGGTGTCGCCGGGGATGGCGATCATGTCCAGGCCGACGGAGCACACGCAGGTCATGGCCTCGAGCTTCTCGAGCGAAAGCGCGCCGGCCTCGACGGCGGCAATCATGCCGGCGTCCTCGGACACGGGGATAAAGGCGCCCGAGAGACCGCCTACGCTGGAGCTGGCCATGACGCCGCCCTTCTTGACGGCATCGTTGAGCATGGCGAGCGCGCAGGTCGTGCCGGGGCCACCGCAGGTGCCCACGCCGATGATCTCGAGGATGCGGGCAACGGAGTCGCCGATGGCAGGCGTGGGAGCCAGCGACAGGTCGACAATGCCCTTCTCGACACCCAGACGATGGGCGGCCTCGCGGCTCATGAGCTCGCCGGCGCGGGTGATCTTAAAGGCGGTCTGCTTAATCTTCTCGGCGACTTCCATCATCGATGCGGAATCGGGCAGCGTCTCCAGGGCTGCGGCCATAACGCCGGGGCCCGAGACGCCTACGTTGATGACGGCGTCGGCCTCGCCACCGCCGTGGACGGCGCCTGCCATAAACGGGGAGTCCTCGACCATGTTGGCAAAGCAGACAAACTTGGAAGCGCCGACGGAATCCTGGTCGGCCGTGAGTTTAGCGGCATCGATGATGGTCTGGGCGGCCATGAGCACGGCGTCCATGTTGATGCCGGCACGCAGGCTGGCGACGTTGACGCTGGAGCAGACGCGGCTCGTGGTGGCGAGCGCCTGGGGGATGGACTGGATGACGCGGCGGTCGGCGTCGCCGATGCCCTTCTGGACGAGTGCGGAGAAGCCGCCCAGGTAATCGATGCCGAGTGTCTCGGCCGCGCGGTCGAGGGCGTGCGCGATGGGGGTGAGGTCCTCATCCTTGCAGCACGCGGCGATCTGCGCCACCGGGGTGACGGAGACGCGCTTGTTGACGATGGGGATACCGTATTCGCGCTCGAGGTTCTCGGCGGTTTCGACCAGATGCTCAGCCGTGTGCGTCACGTGGTCGTAGATCTTCGTGCACATGCGGTCGAGGTTCTCGTCACCGCAACCCATGAGCGAAACACCCATGGTGATGGTCCTGATGTCGAGGTTCTGTTCCTCAACCATGCCGCGGGTTTCCGCGATTTCTGCGGGCGTGATCGCCATCCTTGCGCTCCTATCTGCCAAAACGAGCATAGTCTTTTCTATTCTAACGTGCCGCACGTGCCAAGTGGCGTGTGCGGCACGTTTTGGTGCTCGGTTGTTTCCGTTATGTTACTGCCCAAAGACCTCTTCGGCGATACGAGCGCTTTCGGCGGCGTCCTTGGCGTAGTAGTCCGCGCCGATCTGCTTGGCGTATTCGGGGGTGAGTACGGCGCCGCCTACGATGATCTTGACGCCCGGAACCTCGGCATGGAGCAACTTGATGGTCTCTTCCATGGCCACGACGGTGGTGGTCATAAGCGCCGAGAGGCCGACGAGTTTGATATCGCGCTCCTTGACGGTCTTGAGTACCTCCTGCGGATCGACGTCGCGGCCCAGGTCAAAGACGGTGTAGCCGTAGTTGTCGAGCAGCATTTTGACGATGTTCTTGCCAATATCGTGGATGTCGCCCTTGACGGTGGCCACGCAGATCTTGCCCTTGTCGGCAATCTCGCCGGCGGGCATCAGGCGCTTGATGGTGTCGAAGCCCACGCGTGCGGCTTCGGCCGAGGCCATAAGCTGCGGCAAGAAGAACTTGCCCTGGTCAAAGAGGACGCCAACTTCGTCGAGGGCGGGGATAAAGTGATCGTTGATGAGGTCCATGGCGTCGTGGTCTGCCAGCAGACGCTCGGTCTCGGCAGCGATTTCGCCTTTGCGGCCCGAGACGACCATGCGACGAATCGGGTCGTCGTTGCCGTCGGTGCCGGCGGTGCCAGCAGCGGGCGCGGCATCACTCGATGCGGCCTGAGCTGCTGCCGGGTTGGCGGCGATCTTATACGGATCGGTCCAACCGGCATAGCGCTCGATGTATCCGGTCGAGCCCTCGTCCTCAACGCTCAGGACGCGATAGCTGTAGACGGTATCCATAAAGCGCTTGGAGCCCGGGTTCATGATGGGGGCGTCCAGGCCCGCGCCAAAAGCGGCGGCCAAAAAGACCGAGCCCAGCAGCGGGCGGGCAGGCAGGCCAAAGCTGATGTTCGACACGCCGAGCGCGCATTTGACGCCCAGACGCTCCTTGCACAGGGACATGGCACGTAGGATCTGCTCGGCCTGGCGTTGATTGGTCGAGGCGGTCATGACCAGGCAGTCGATGAGGATACGGTCCGGGCCGATGCCGTAGCGGGCGGCCTCGGCCACGATGCGTTCGGCGATGGCAAAGCGGGCCTCGGCGGTATCGGGGATGCCGCCTTCGTCGAGCGTAAGGCCGACGACGTTGGTTCCATAGTGGGCGACCAGCGGGAAGATCTCATCCATGATCTGCTGCTTGCCGTTGACGGAGTTGATGATGGGCTTGCCGGCATAGCGGCGTACGGCGGCCTCGACAGCGGCGGGATCGGTGGAGTCGATCTGCAGCGGCAGCAGCGTGGAGCCTTGGAGCTGCTCGGTGGCCTGTTGGATAATCTTGACCTCGTCGATCTCGGGCAGACCCACGTTGACGTCCAGGATGTCGGCGCCCTGCTCCTGCTGGCTGATGCCCTGGCTCACCACGTAGTCCAGATCGCCGTCGCGCAGGGCCTGCTGCAGGCGCTTTTTGCCGGTGGGGTTGATGCGCTCGCCGATGACGGCGATCTTGTGGCCGTCGCAGGGAAGATCCACGACCGTTTGGGCGCTCGTGACCGACATGCTGGGCTTGCGGTGACGCGGGCTGGGCGTGTGGTTATCGATAAGCGTGCGCAGCGCTGCCATGTGCGCCGGCGTGGTGCCGCAGCAGCCGCCCACGACGCTTACGCCGTCGGCAATCATACCGGCGACGGCCACGGCGTACTCGGGCGCCTGGATATCAAAGACGGTGTTGCCGTCGTCGTCCACGCGGGGCAGTCCTGCGTTGGCCTGCACCATAACGGGCTTGTCCGTAACGGTGAGCATGCGAGCGGCGAGCCCTCGGAGCTCGGCCGGTCCCTGGCTGCAGTTGATGCCCAAAACGTCGGCGCCGATGGCATCGAGCGTGATGGCGGCAACCTCGGGACTCGTGCCCAGGAAGGTGCGACCGTCTTCCTCAAAGGTCATGGTGGCAAAGACGGGCAGGTCGGAGTTCTCGCGGCAGGCGAGGACGGCTGCCTTGATCTCGGCAAGGTCGGTCATGGTCTCGATAATAAAGAGGTCCACGCCCGCATCGACGCCGGCGCGCACTTCCTCGGCAAAGAGGTCGTAGGCCTCGTCGAAGCTGAGGGTGCCCAAGGGGCGAAGCAGCGCGCCGATGGGGCCGATGTCGCCGGCGACGTAGTGGGCGCCGGCCGCGCGAGCGCAAGAGACCGCGGCGGCAAAGACATCTGTCACGGTGGCGGCGCCATCGAGCTTGTGCGCGTTGGCGCCAAAGGTATTGGCGGTGATCACGTCGCAGCCGGCCTCGACGTACTGACGCTGAATATCGGTAATGACCTGTGGCTCCTCAAAGTTGAGCAGCTCGGGCAGGGCGCCCGCCTTCATGCCAGCGGCCTGCAACATGGTGCCCATGCCGCCGTCGAACAGCAGGTGTCCCGTGCCCTCGATGGCCGCACGCAGGCGATCGTCCTTAATGCGCAGATCGTCGATCGTGCGCGTCTTGTACGTGGCACCGTTGCGACGTGCGGCATCAACGGGTGCCGCCAATGCAGTGCCGTCAGAATCATGAGTGATAAGCGGAGTAAACATCGAGGGCTCCTAATGGCTGGAATAGCAGGTGGTGTGGGCGGCACGGAAGCGGCAGTGCTCGCGCATGCGGCATATATTGCAAGTGGGGCGGCTCTGGGCGTCGTGGACTTCGCCTTCGAACAGGCCGATCACCGCGGTCACGCTCTTGGTGGGCATGAGCAGGTTGGTTGGCGTGACGGTCAGGCCGATGAGGCGCGTGGCGTTGAGCGCATTGACGATCGAGCGCTGGGCCGAGAGCGGACAGTCGCCGTATCCGGGACTGAAGCGCCAGTTGCCGGCGAGTCCGTGTGCGGCGGCCGCAGCCTTGACCTGCTGGTCCATCTGCTCGACGGCGGCTTCCACATAGGCAGAGCACGCGGCATCGAGTACAGCTCCCTCTAGGGGCTGCTGGGCTCCCGTGGTGCGTAGGCGACGCTCGGCGTCCATGCCGAGGGTGCAAGCCATGAGCGCGGCAAAGCGGGCGTCTTTGAGATGTCGATAGATATCACGACCGCGCAGCTCAACGTTGGTGCCGACCAGACGGATGCAAGGCTTGCCCTGCTCGTCCACGCCCGTGGCATCGATGGCAAATACGCGGCGCACGCCACGGGGCTCAATGTCCAGTTCCAGACGTTCAACGACAAGCTCAATACGTCGTGACAGTTCGGGCTCAATCTGCTGGCCGCCGTAACCCAGATACCGCAGCATCTCGGCACGGTCGACACGGGGATGGTGCGCAGCATCGACACGGTAAAGCGCCGGCGACGCAAGGTCGGCCGGCACTTCGACAGTGGTTGTATCGATGTGCGGTTTTTCCATTACCCCAGGCGCTCCATAATGGTCGCGGCGATCGCAGGACGGTTCATAGTGTACAGGTGCAGGCCGTCGGCGCCGTGCTCCTTGAGGTCGCAAAGCTGACGGGCGGCATAATCTACACCGGCTGCCTGCAGGCTCTCGGGGTCATTCTCGTACTTGGCGAGAATCTTGATGACGGGGGAGGGCAGCGACGCGCCGCACATAAAGACCATGCGGCTGATCTGCGACTTGCCCATAAACGGCATGATGCCCGCGGTAATGGGCACGGTGATGCCGGCCTTGTCGGCAAGCTCGCGAAAACGGTAGAAGCACTCGTTATCAAAAAAGAGCTGCGTCACAAAGAAGCTCGCGCCGGCGTCCTGTTTTTGCTTGAGGTGTTCGACCGAGAGGTTGAGATCCTCGCAGGCAATGTGGCCCTCGGGGTAGGCTGCGGCGCCCACGCAAAAGCCGGCGTCGACGAGCTCGGGGATGAGGTCGCGGGCGTAGGCGTAGTCCGAGGCGGGCTTGTCGTCCTCGGTCGCGCCGGCAGGGAGATCGCCGCGCAGGGCCAGGATGTTTTCCACGCCGGCGGTGCGATACTCGTCGATCTTGGCGGCGATATCGGCGTGCGAACGGCCCACGCAGGTAAGGTGTGCCACCGAGGGTGTATCGAATTCGCTCGTAATCATATGCGCAATGGGGGCGGTGGTGGCACCGTTGCCCGAGCCGCCGGCCGAGCAGGTGACCGAGACAAAGCTCGGCGAAAGCTTGCACAGGTTGCCCGCCACCTCGCGAGCCGTGTCGAGGGTAAGCTCGCCCTTGGGCGGGAACATCTCAAACGAAACGGGTGCGGTGCCCTGGGATGCTGCCTGCTTAAAAACCTCGTCGACGCGCATATCGTGCTCCTCTAGATACGTAATAGTGCGATGTGTTGTAAGGATTCTACAGCACCGCTGTGTCGCGGTGGAGTTCCACTCGCTATTTGAGGATACCAATCAAAGATGCCTTGCTATCGGCATTCCCTATAACAGGGCGGTCAATCTAGGATGGGGCTATAAAGACTGGTATCCGATGTGAAATACCAGTTAATAGAGCCCCATCTCAAATTGACTACCCTTAAACCATGGGGAAAGGTCTGCAATTTATACAGTTGATTGGCTGTTGAGGGTGGCAACGCCGCCGCGATGCGGTAACCTCATTGATTGGTTTCGCGACAGCAACATAACGGTAATGTTGCGGAAACACGGCGAGTCTAAGCTATGACTCGTTCGTTAGTAATCAACACCGCTTCTCACGCGGTGCCGATACGAAGGGAGTTCCGTATGGCCGAACTTACTGACCGCTTCGGGACCATGGTGTTCTCGGAGGAAGTCATGAAGGACTACCTCCCCAAGGACATTTGGAAGCGCCTTGCTGCAACCCTCGAGGACGGTGAGCCGCTCGACCTGGATGTGGCCAACGCTGTTGCCCACGCTATGAAGGTCTGGGCCATCTCCAAGGGCGCGACGCACTACGCGCACTGGTTCCAGCCGCTTTCGGGCATTACTTCCGAGAAGCACGACAGCTTCCTCGAGCCCAACCACGACGGCACCGCCATTACCAAGTTTACGGGCAAGAACCTCATCCAGGGCGAGCCCGATGCTTCCAGCTTCCCCAACGGCGGCCTGCGCGCCACCTTCGAGGCCCGTGGCTACACCGCCTGGGATCCCACCAGCCCCGCCTTTATCAAGGACGATGTCCTGTGCATCCCCACGGCTTTCTGCTCCTACACGGGCGAGGCCCTGGACAAGAAGACCCCGCTGCTGCGCTCCATGACTGCGCTCTCGCGTGAGTCCAAGCGCGTTCTGGCACTGTTTGGCAAGACCCCCAAGAAGGTCGTTCCTTCCGTGGGCGATGAGCAGGAGTACTTCCTGATCAAGAAGGATGCCTACCGCAAGCGCAGGGACCTGGTCATCACCGGCCGCACCCTCTTTGGTGCTGCCCCCTGCAAGGGCCAGGAGCTCGAGGAGCACTACTTTGGCGCTATCCGCCCCACCGTCTCGGCCTATATGAAGGACCTGGACGATGAGCTGTGGGCGCTCGGCATTCCCGCCAAGACCAAGCATAACGAGGTCGCTCCCTGCCAGCATGAGCTCGCACCGGTCTATGGCGAGGTCAACGAGGCCATCGACCAGAATCTGGTCATGATGGAGAAGATGAAGCTCATCGCCTCCCGCCACGACTTGGTCTGCCTGCTGCACGAGAAGCCCTTCGAGGGCATCAACGGTTCGGGCAAGCACAACAACTGGTCGCTTGGCACCGAGTCCGAGAACCTGCTCGACCCGGGCGACACCCCGCTCGACAACCTGCAGTTCATCGTCTTCCTCACCGCGGTGATCGAGGCCGTTGATAACTATCAGGAGCTCCTGCGTGCCTCCGTTGCCTCGGCCGGCAACGATCATCGTCTGGGCGCCAACGAGGCTCCTCCAGCGATTATGTCCATCTTCCTGGGCGACCAGCTTACCGAGGTCGTTGAGAAGATCATCGATGGCAAGGCTTCCGTCCATGCCACGCGCGGCGTGCTTGACCTGGGTGCCGATACCCTGCCCAAGCTGATGCAGGACAACACCGACCGCAACCGCACCTCCCCGTTTGCCTTCACCGGCAACAAGTTCGAGTTCCGTGCCTGCGGCTCCGAGCAGAACGTCTCCGACTCCAACCTGGTGCTCGATGCCGCCGTGGCCAAGTCGCTCAAGTCCTTCGCCGACGCGCTTGAGGGTACGCCCGAGGATGAGTTCCAGGACGCCGCGCTCGAGTACTGCAAGAAGGTCCTGACCGACCACCAGCGCATCCTCTTCTCCGGAGATGGCTACTCCGACGAGTGGCCCGTCGAGGCCGAGAAGCGCGGACTTGCCAACAACAAGACCACGGCCGACGCCCTGCCCGCCTTTGTTTCCGATAAGGCCATTGCGCTCTTTGAGGAGACGGGTGTCCTGACCAAGGCCGAGGCTCAGTGCCGCTACGACTGCAAGCTCGAGAAGTACAACAAGCTCATGAACATCGAGGCCACCACGATGGTTCGCGAGGCGCGTCGTACCTATCGCCCGGTCATTACCGCCTATGCCACCAAGGTCGCTAAGGGCCTTGAGACCATTCGTGCCGCCGGTGCCGAGGCCGCCATGCAGTGCGAGCAGAACACGCTCAACAAGCTCTGCAACGGCATCACCACCATCAACGACTCCATCAAGGCACTCGACGCCGTGCATCAGAAGGCCGAGGCCCTCGATGGCCAGGAGCAGGCCAACGTGTATGCACACGAGGTCGTTCCCGCTATGGATACGCTGCGTGCCGCCGTGGATGCCATGGAGGAGATCGTGGCCGCCGACTACTGGCCGGTCCCGACCTACGACGACATCCTGTTCTACGTGTAAAGCGTAACTGACATATCGCCACGGTATTGAGCCGGGGTCCGCATCATGCGGGCCCCGGTTTTTGTTTGTGAAGGGCGCTTTGAAGCCCGTTTTGCCGCCGATTTGCCTAGGTATAAAGGGTTATGGGCAAAAAACGTCAAATATGAGTACTGTCACAAGTCCTGTAACATTATTTATTTACAAAATATGTAGTGTTACGCAACATATGTCCAAGTGCTTAGCCGATAAACGTCTGCAATTTTTCCGCTGTAGGATGCCTGACGGCTAAATCGCCTTCTGATGGCATGAAATCGCTGTAATTAAAATGGTAACAGTACTCATATTTGCCATTTTTTGGCCACAGGCCTTGCGATGATGCCGGGATCCGCACCCTGTCGGGTTCGAATCCCGGCATATCGGTAGCAAAAAGCCCGCTACCGAATTGATAACGGGCTTCTCAGATTCTGTGGTGCCCCCAGCGGGATGTCCGCGTGCGGCTGGCGCCGCCCGCATTCGCTGCGTCGCTTCGCTCCTTGCGTGCTGCGCTGGAAAACGCTTGCGCGTTTTCTCAGTTCCGCACCCTGTCGGGTTCGAATCCCAGCATATCGGTAGCAAAAAGCCCGCTACCGAATTGATAACGGGCTTCTCAGATTCTGTGGTGCCCCCAGCGGGATTCGAACCCGCGATATCCACCTTGAAAGGGTGGCGTCCTTGGCCGCTAGACGATGGGGACAGCGGGAAAGAGTATAGCAGACTTTTTTAGCCGTTCACATATCGTTGGCAAACTGAAAAACCACCACAAAGGTGCCTGTCCCCTTTGTGGTGGTGGGGTGCTAGGGGAGGAGCTTCATGGCTGCGTCGTGGGCGGCGTGCTCGTAGGTGTCGTCGAGGGGCTTGAGCGGCAGCAGGGCGGCGGCCTGTGCATCGTCACGGCGCTCGAGGGCATGGGCGATCAGCCAGTCGGCGAGCTCGGGGTTCTTGGGCAGCGCCGGGCCATGCAGGTACGTGCCGATGACGCCCTTGTAGATCAGGCCCTCAAAGCCATCGTCGCCGTTGTTGCCGGTGCCCGTGACGACGGACGTTCCGAGCGGCGTGGCCTCAGCGTCCAAAAGCGTGCGACCTCCATGGTTCTCGAATCCCACAAAGGGCTCGGGTGACAGCTCGGTCTTGACGGCAACGTTGCCGATCAGGCGGTCGGAGCCGCGTACGGTTTCGGCGGCAATGACGCCCAGGCCCTCGATGCGATCTTCGCCCATATAGTACGAACGGCCGAGCAGCTGATAGCTGCCACAGATGGCAAGCAGCGAGCCGCCATCCTCAACATAGGTCGCGACCTTGTCTTTTTGGGCGAGCAGCTCGTGTGCCACGGCTAGCTGGTCGCGGTCGGAGCCGCCACCCATCATGACGATATCGGCATCGGTGAGATCGAGTGATTCGCCCATACGGACCTCGTCCACGCGCACGGGAATGCCACGCCAGGCGCAGCGGCGCTCGAGGGCGATGACGTTGCCGCCGTCGCCGTAGAGGTTAAGGGCATCGGGATACAGGTAGACGATGCGCAGCGGGCGCGAAAGCTCGACTGGCGCGATGCCGACAGGAAGAGCGCTGCCGTCGGCACGGGCTACGGCGCGCCCGGCAACAGCGTCGGCGGTGGCGCCCTTCAGTCCGTCGAGTTCCTTGACCAGCGGCGGGAAGGCCGTGTAGTTGGCGACGGCATAGAAAGTGTCGCCTGCGGCTTCATCCGCAACGGCGCCAATTGCCTGCGCGACGTCCGAGATAATCGCGGCATCGATGCCGGCGTACTTGAGGCGTACCTGCATGTCGTGCGCACGCGTGCCTCCGGCAAAGGCGACAAGACCCGGTGTGTCGGCGATGCGCTCGAAGTCGACGTCGTAGATCCACGATACATCGTGGCCGTCGGCATCGTTGTCGTTGAGGAAGAAAGCGCAGAGTCTGCCGCCTGCCGTCTTGATGGACTGGATTTGTCGATCGAAGCCTACGGGATTCTTGGCCAGGTTGGCCTCGACGGTGCGGCCGGCGATATCCCAGCGGCCCATGCGTCCGCCGGCGGGGACGTAGGCATCGAGCGTGGGCTGCAGGTGCGCCGTATCCACGCCTAACTCATGTGCGGCAAAGAAGGCGGCGGCAACGTTGTAGACCATGTACAGGCCGTTGTAGCGTGTGGCGATGTGTGCGGCAGCCGCGTCGGGCGCAGATCCAAAGACCAGGTCAAAGCCGTAGCCGTCGCAGCCAAGCTCCACGCCCGTCACACGGCGGACCAGTGCGGGGCGTGCCCAGCCGCACGAGGGGCAATGGTATGCGCCGAGCTGTCCGTACTGCACATAGTCGTACTCCAGCGGCGCGTTGCACTGCGAGCAAAAACGCGAGTCGCTAATGCGATCGGACTCGGTGCCCGTAGCACCGTCGATGCCAAAGGCGATGCTTGCATTGGGAACGCGCGCGGCGATCGCGGCACACAGCGGGTCGTCGGCGTTGTAGATGAGCGTCGTTGTCGGCGAAAGCTCCAGCGCGTGGGCGATGACATCCTGGGTGTGGTCGATCTCACCGTAGCGGTCCAGCTGGTCGCGGAACAGGTTGAGCAGCACAAAGTGCGTCGGCTTGAGCTTGGGCAGGACGCGCACCGTGTAGAGCTCGTCGCACTCAAAGACGCCTACGCGCTTGCTGCTGGCGGTTCGCTTAAGGTTGCCACGCGCCTCGAGCAGGGCACCAACCACGCCCGGCTCCATGTTGTTTCCGGCACGGTTGCATACCACGGTGGCACCGCTGGCGGCAACGGCGTCGGCAATGAGATTGGAGGTGGTGGTCTTGCCGTTGGTGCCGGTGATCACCACGCTGCGGTCGACAAGGCCCGCGAGGTCGCTTAACAGCTCGGGGTCGATTTTCATGGCGATGCGGCCGGGGAGTACGCCGCCCTGGCGCTTAAGGACGGAGCGCAGCCCCCAGCGGGCGATATCGCTCGAGGTGCAGGCGAGAGAAGAGCGGAAGTTCATGAAGCCGTTCCTAACGTGAATGACATGGTCGTGACGTTTGTGCCGTTAAAAGCCGTAGCGGCGCGCAAATTCCTGGGCAAGCTGCGATACGTCTTCGCAAGCGCTGGCCCAGAGGGCAAAGTCGGGAGTATCCGAGATGATGCCGTCGGCCTCCCAAACTGCCTGATGCGAAAGGTCCCAGGGGTCGTGCGGTTCGGGCCGGCAGGGAAGGTACGGCGTCTGATACATGGGGTTCAGCAAAAAGAACGCGCCGCCCTCGCAGCGGTTGGCAAACTCACGCAGCGCGCGTGTCGCCGGGCGCATCTTGTTCGTTTTGAACAGCAAGATCGTGCGGGCGAGCAGGTACCAGGGGGAGTTCTCGAGGGTATCGGCCCCCATCTGCTCCTCGAGCTGGTGGGCCAGGGCAAAAAAGCCGTCCTCGTCTTCTAGGCGAGCGAGGGCGAGTAGCACGGTGCCTGCAGCTCGGGTGGGATAGCCTTCCGCCTTAAGGACGCGGCGGGCGTAGTTGGCGGCAGCACGGTAGCGAGCGCTCGCCATGCACAGCTGCGAGATGGCCTCGAGCGTGTGGAGCCACCCGATAAGAGCCGGCTCGCTCACGGTAAGGTCTGCTGCGGTGACACCATCGGCCAAAACATTATTGGCCCAGTAGTGCGGGGCTTCCATGTCGAACCCGGGCACGCTTTGCTGCAGGTAATCGGCCGTGGTCGCCTCGAGCTTCATCAGATCGCCCAGGCAGGCGTCGACGGGCGTGTCCGCCAAAATGATGGCGAGCAGCTGGGCATCGAGGACATGCGCATCGATGCGGACGATCTTGAGCAGCTCATCGCGCATGTCGTCGAACAGGTGATTGCGCGTCTGCTCAAACTCCTCGTCGCTGCCCATGTCCTCGATGCGATGGAGCTCGTCGAGCAGGTGGCGATGAACACCGGCATAGGACAGCAGTGCCTGGGCATGCTCGGTCTGCGCATACTTATGAGGGTTGACGCTCACGTCGTTATGGACAAGCTCGCGTGCTGCATCGGTGAGTTCGGGGTGCGACGCAACGTAGGCGCGCTCCAGGTAGGCGGGGATGTAGACGCTCGGATCCATTAGAGGTCTCCTCCCTTAAACGGCAAACCCTGCTCGGCCGCCCGCAGTATGCGCTCATCGATTTGGGAACGCACGATATCGTTGGTGGCGACCCAGGCGGCAAAGCTGGCGTTGTCGGGGGCGCCCAGACCCTCCTGCAGTACCGGCGTCGCCTCGGACAGCGCAAGGACAAGTTCGTCGGTGGAGCCCACACCCACGTTGACGCGGGCATAGACGCCATCGGGAAACTCGGTTTGGAAGTAGAGCGCCTCGGCTGCGTGCGGGCACGAACGCACAAGGATACGCAGGTAGTGTTCGGCACCCTCGTAGTCCAGCTCGCGCCAGGCAGCGCTCATCAGCGCGATGAGCGTCCACGGGTCCAAGTCACGCTCCGCATCTTTGGGGCGGCGGCGCAGCGGGGTATTCGCGAGGTACGGCACGGAGTGAGCGGAGCGAAAGCGCTTGAGCTCCTCGGCGGGGTATTCGAGCTTTGCCATGGCGAGCATCGCGGTGTGGCGGACGCCGGCAGGATCGTTGGGGGCAAAGTCGAGGCTGCGGTTTGCGGCTTCGAGCGACATGCGATAGCGGCCGCTAATGAGGGCACGTGACGCAAGGGCGGCAAGCCAGCGCAGGTAGGGGCGGCGCATAAGATCGCCAGCGGCCTCGCGCTCGTAGGGGTCCTGCGCCGAGGCGATCTTGAGTGCCAGGTCGTGCTCCACCTCGTCGCACTTGGACACCAGATACTGCACGTATTCCTCGTTGGATTCGGCGGTGAGCGCCGTCAGCATGCGTTGGGCATCCCAGTTGGCCGGGTCGAGCGCGGCTGCCTCGCGAAGCATGTTCTCGGCAGCTGCCTCTTCTTGCTCTGCCTGGGTATCGTCAGGGATAAAGGGAATGCGGTAGTCGACAGCCTCGACCACCTTGGCAATGAGGTGCCCGGCGCGGTCGCGGTCGTGCACGATGAGCGGTGCGGGGTTGCGGGTGAATTGTTCCATCAGACGCTCTACGGCGGCAGCGTCGGTGAGCGGGATATTGTCGCGGCGCAAGGCCTCAAGAACGAGGCGATGGCAATCCTCTTGAATGGGATCGAATGCCATGGAGCCTCCTTTGCTGCGGTTAGGGTTCAAATGTTTCTATATAAGGTTCTAGTTTACCCGCATGTGGCACACCGGGGGTGCCGCACTTGGACTTGCACCTTTGCACCACGAAGACGGATGTCGCACAAATGTCGGCACCTTGGACGACCGAGTGGTATCACGGTGCCGCAAACGGTCGATTTTTGGCGGCGAACGGTGCATATTTTGGAGGGGCACAGTCCTGCCCAGGATATGTAGTCAACCTTGATAAAACGTTTGCCCAGCTTGGGAGTATGAATGCCGCACAAGGGTCTTCAGGGATAGAAAAAACGTTTCATCATTGGCGGCTTTAGGTGAATAACTGACCAACCAGAACGGTAAAATAGTGTTTGTCTGAGCGTTGAGACGTTTAGACATCGCGCATTGTCATCGCCGGCAACGCGCAAACCGGTCCTAACGGAGCCAATTGGGTGCTCCGTTATATACGCAAGTCTAAGAGGGGCTTGTTTAGGAGGCACAGTATGGGACGTTTTACCAATCCTCGCGATCTGTACTTTGGTGAGGGCGCTCGCCACGAGGTGAAGAACCTCAAGGGCAAGAAGGCCATCATCGTTTCTGGCGGCAGCTCTATGCGCCGCGGCGGGTTCCTGCAGGACGTCGAGAACGACCTTAAGGAAGGCGGTTTCGAGGTCAAGCTGTTCGAGGGCGTCGAGTCCGACCCGTCCATCGAGACGGTCATGAAGGGCGCCGAGGCCATGCGCGAGTTCGAGCCCGACTGGATTATCGCCATCGGTGGCGGCTCGCCCATCGATGCCGCTAAGGCCATGTGGGTCTTCTACGAGTATCCCGAGGAGTCCTTCGATAACATCATCCAGCCGTTCAGCTTCCCCGAGCTGCGTCAGAAGGCTCATTTCTGCGCCATCTCCTCTACCTCCGGCACCGCTACCGAGGTCACCGCGTTCTCCGTCATTACCGACTACGCTAAGGGCATCAAGTACCCGCTGGCCGACTTCAACATCACCCCTGATGTCGCCATCGTCGACCCCGAGCTCACCTACACCATGCCCGCCAAGCTGTGCGCTCACACCGGCATGGATGCTCTGACCCACTGCATGGAGGCCTACGTTTCCACCTGCGCCTCTATGTTCACCGACGCCAACGCTCTGCACGGCATCCGCGAGATCGTCGAGTGGCTGCCCAAGTCCTATGCTGGCGACCATGAGGCCCGTCAGCACATGCACGAGGCTCAGTGCATCGCCGGTATCGCCTTCTCCTCGGGCCTGCTCGGCATCGTTCACTCCATGGCTCACAAGACCGGTGCTGCCTTCGAGAACGGCCACATCATCCACGGTGCCGCTAACGCCATGTACCTGGGCAAGGTCATCCAGTGGAACTCCAAGGACCCGCGTGCTGCTGAGCGTTACGCTTACGTGGCCAAGGAGATCCTGCACCTTCCCGGCGAGACCAACGAGGAGCTCATCGCTGCGCTCGTCCAGAAGATTCGCGACCTCAACGACCAGCTCAACATTCCGCAGTCCATCAAGGATTACGCGAATGGTGGCGTGAAGGTCGACGCCGAGAACCCGCAGATGGTCTCCGAGGAGGAGTTCCTCGCCAAGCTGCCCGAGATCGCCGCGAACGCCGAGCAGGACGCCTGCACGCCCGAGAACCCGCGTGAGACCAAGGCTGCCGACTTCGAGAAGATCCTCAAGGCCTGCTACTACGACACCGACATCGATTTCTAATCGACTCTTGTTATCGTAATGAGGGGCTCCGCACGTATCCGTACGGAGCCCCTTTCTTTTTTAGAGAATGGGATAGTTATGGCTGCAATTTTCAATAGCCCCAGCAAGTACATCCAGGGCCCGGACGAGCTGGCCAAGCTCGGTTCTTATGTTGAGCCGCTTGGCGCTAAGGCCCTCGTCATCGTGACGCCTTCGGGCAAGAAGCGCGTCGGTGCCAAGATCGAGGGCGGCTTTGCCGAGGCTAAGGCCGAGCTGCTGTTTGAGGACTTTAACGGCGAGTGCTCCAAGGGCGAGGTTGATCGCCTGGTTGCGCTCGCTCGCGACAACGGTTGCGACATCATCGTCGGCGTCGGTGGCGGCAAGATCCTCGACACCGCGAAGGCCGTCGCCTATTACCTGGAGTCCCCGGTTATCATTTGCCCCACCATCGCCTCGACCGATGCACCGTGCTCGGCACTTTCGGTGCTCTACACCGACGACGGTCAGTTCGATAAGTACCTGTTCCTTAAGGCAAACCCCAACATTGTCCTGATGGATACGACGGTTATCGCGGCGAGCCCGGTGCGCCTGACGGTTTCCGGTATGGGCGATGCGCTCGCAACCTACTTTGAGGCCCAGGCGACGCATGATGCCGACGGTGGCACTTGCGCCGGCGGCAAGGGCGGAATGGCCGGCCTGGCGCTCGCCAAGCTCTGCTACGAGACGCTTATGGCCGATGGCGTCAAGGCCAAGGTCGCGCTGGAGAAGGGTGCGCTCACGCCTGCCGTCGAGCATATCATCGAGGCCAATACGCTGCTTTCGGGCATTGGCTTTGAGAGCTCGGGCCTTGCTGCTGCTCATGCCATCCACAATGGCCTGACGATGCTGCCCGAGTGCCACGGCATGTATCACGGCGAGAAGGTCGCCTTTGGCACCATCGTCCAGCTGGTACTCGAGGATGCTCCGACTGAGAAACTCGAGGAAGTCTTGGGCTTCTGCATTGAGTTGGGCCTGCCGGTCACGATGAAGGAACTTGGCGTTGCCGAGCTTACGCGCGAGCAGGCCATGATTGTTGCCGAGGCCGCCTGCGCGCCCGATGACACCATGTGCAACATGCCGTTTGAGGTGACGCCCGAGATGGTCGCAAACGCCATCCTGGGTGCCGACGCGCTGGGCCACTACTATCTCATGGATGAGTAAATCAAGCTAAGGAAGGGGCAAAGCAAGCAGATGGCTTTGCCCCTTTTTGCTATGGTGCAAAGGGGTCAGGTTACTTTGCACCAATCGTTGTTTGATGAAGGGCGGATTCTCGTATGGCGCTTCCTATGGTTTACGGCGGTCCCGGCCGGTATGTTCAGGGGCCGGGCGAACTTTCGCGTCAGGGCAGGTATTTGTCATGGTTGGGCCGCGCTGCCTATGTCTTGTTTGACCAGGGCACCGAGGATCGGCTGTGCAGGCAGATCGTCGATGGATTTCTGGACGAAGATCTAAGCGAGCCGTTCTTTAAGATTTATAACGGTCCGTGTACGGAAGAGGCCGTTGTCGGAATGGCTAAGGAAGCCCAGGCTGAGTATTGCGACATGGTGGTGGGTATTGGCGGCGGCAAGATGCTCGATATCGCCAAGGCCGTTGCGTTTTATGCCGAGTTGCCGTTGTGCGTATGCCCCACGGCGGCTTCGATGGACGGTCCGTGCAGCGCGATTTCGGTGCTGTATCACGAGGACGGATCGTTCGACCGCTACCTGATGCTTGAGAAGAATCCAGACCTAGTTGTGGTCGATACCAACGTGCTCGCGGCAGCCCCGCTGCGTATGACGGTCGCCGGCATGGGCGACGCGCTGGCAACGTACTTCGAGGCACGTTCGTGCGCCGCGGCGCATGGCGCCAACGAGCACGGTGGCGCGCCGGGACACTTGGCCTTGGTTGCGGCTCGTGCCTGCTATGACACGCTTATGGAGTGCGGCGTCGCTGCCAAGCGCGATCTCAAGAAGGGGCGTATATCGCCGGCGGTTGAGCGTCTGATCGAGTGCAATATTCTGCTCTCGGGCGTCGGCTTTGAGAGCGGTGGCTTGGCGTTGGCACATGCCATCGCCAACGGTCTGACGATTCTGCCCGAGTGCAAGGCCATGCACGGCGAGGCCGTGGCATTTGGCCTGGTGGTCCAGCTGCGCCTGGAGCGTGCGCCCGAGCTTGATCAGGTGCTCGAGTTTTGCCTGCGCGTTGGTCTGCCGACGACGCTCGAGGAGCTGGGTCTTGGCGAGATTTCCGATGCTGATCTGCAAGGTGTTGCAAATGCGGTCTTTAGAAACGAGCGCAATATGGCTAACGAACACGCCAAGGTGACCAAACAACAGCTCGTGCAGCTCATGTGCGAGGCATAGTTTGGCGCTTGATTGGCCTTGTGCAATCGAGGCGGCGATAGACCATGGGCTATTTGCCGCAAAGATGCTCCGCGTGTAATTTGCCCGAGGCGTGGGCCGATAGCGTATCATTATCTCTTGCTTGTTTGCACTGCTCAGGGAGGGGCCGCGCATGGCGCAGGAACACGATCTGTTTGATGACATTATCGAGATCAGCAAGGGTTTCGACTTTCTTAAAAACCCGCTTGGCGGTGTGACCGATGCACTCGATCCGTCGGCGCCGCAGTGGAATCCTGCCGACTACAAGGAGCGCCCGCGCGGCAACACCATTTCGTGCCTGACCTGCAAAAACGAAAAGAGCGGCTGCACCGCGTGCATGGACGTGTGCCCGGTCAACGCTATCGAGGTCGAGGAAGACGCCATCGAGATCCTCGACTCCTGTCGCAAGTGCGGCCTGTGCGCCGCTGCCTGTCCGACCGAGGCGATCATCTCGCCGCGCCTGGCGCCCAAAAACCTGTATGACGATATCGTCTCTGCAGCTACGAGCCACGAGACCGCCTACGTCACCTGCACGCGCGCCCTCAAGCGCATGCCGCGCGAGAACGAGGTCGTCGTCGCCTGCGTGGGCGATATTACGGCCGAGACCTGGTTCTCGGTACTGGCGGACTATCCCAACGTGAGTGTGTACCTGCCGTTGGGCGTGTGCGATAAATGCCGCAACACCGGCGGTGAGGACATTCTGGGCGAGGCGATTGCGAAGGCCGAGGAGTGGTCCGGCACGGGTATGGGCTTGGAGGTCGACCCCAAGAGCCTCAAATGCCATAAGCGCCGCGAGTACGAGCGCAAGGAGTACATGGAAAGGATTGCCCGCACCACGGGCCTGACGGTGACCAAGCTCAACCCGGCGACGGCGGCGCTGGCCTCGGTGACGCAAAAGCTCAAGGCCCATCGCCATCAGATTACCCAGCTGGAGCGCACGCTCAACACCATGTGCGGCACCACGACGACCAAGCGTCGCCGTTCGCTCACGCACGGGCGCCAACTGATACTCTCGACGCTGCAAAACCATCCCGAGCTTGCCCAGAACATGCAGGTGAGCACGCCGGAGTGCGATTTTGACAAGTGCACGTCGTGCGGCGAGTGCGTCAACGTGTGCCCCACGTTCGCCTGTGATCTGGTTGGAAGCGGCCGCTTTGCGTTGGAGTCCACGTATTGTTTGGGCTGCGGCGCCTGTGTCAAGGTGTGTCCCGAGCATGCGCTCAAGTTGGTTGAGCACGACGCGTCCAATCTGGTCGTCGTCGATCCCGAAGCCGAGGAAAAGGCCGCTCAGAAGGCCAAGGCCCACGAGGAGGCCGAGAAGGTCAAGGCCGAGGCAAAGGCCAAGCTCGATAAGATGCTCGACCAAGTGGAGAAGCTCGCGGACTAGCTAAAAGAGCGTAAATGATGGCCGGTGGGACAGGTGCTGCCCCACCGGCCAAAAAAGTTGCGGTGGAATAGTTCCTGTTTTGCCCTTAAGCTGGCCCTTGTAGGAACTATCCCACCGCAACTAATAGATGGTTAGTTCATGCTGCTTTGGTGGCCGGTTCGACCGGTACCGTTGCGTGTCACGGTTTCATGGAGCAAAAAGAACCCGGGAACCTGTTTGGTCTCGGTGTATTCCATAAGGATACCGTCGGCGTTGTAGGTCTGTCCGCGTATAACGGCGAGTGCGTTAAAGTCGTTGAGATCGAGCACGCGCGTATCCTCGGGCGTGGGATGCTCGATCGTTACATCGCGTTTGCCCGTGGCAATCTTAATGCCAAGGTCTTCTTCGAGGTAACGATAGATCGAGTCGTTGACAATCTCGGGTGTCAGCCCCGGTACCTGTGAGCTTAGGTAATAGGAGTCGTCGGAGCACACGGCTTGTCCGTCTGCATAACGGATGCGTTTGGCGCGTGTGAGCTCACAGCCTTCGGGAAACCCGGTAATCTTGGAGAGCGCCTTGCTGCAGATGAGGAGCTCAAAGACGGTGGTGACCGTTTTGAGCTCAAAGCCTCGGTTGACCGCGATTTCCTTAAAGGTCTCGAGTCCGCCGCCACCACGACTCTTCTCGTCACTGATGTTGCGAATGACGCGCATGCCTTTGCCTTGCTGGGGGAGCACGTAACCATCTGCCGCAAGCATCGAGATGGCGCGACGGACCGTCATGCGCGAACAGTCAAACAGCTGCGTGAGCTCAGTCTCCGAAGGCAGATAACTCTGATAGGCGTATGTGCCGTCGTCAATCGACTGCTTCACGTTGTCATAAATAGTTTGGAAGATGGCTCGCGCCATGACGGTCTCCTAGAGCTGGGTGCGTGAACGACGGATGAGGGCCGTCCGCGCAGGTGTCAATCGATTTACTTGCTGGGGTCGATTATATATTTACCCATGGCACGCAGAGCTGGGTCTGACAGGATGGCGCCGAGTTCGTCGAGGGAAGCCACCTTGGCGACCATCGAGGATACGTCGAGCCTGCCAGAGTCGATGAGCTCGAGCGCGCGACGCTGCGTATAAGGGTTGATGTAGGACGAGGTGAGCACAAGCTCCTTCTGGAAGACCTCGAAGGGCTTGACGGTGATTGTCTTATCGGGCTTGGTGAGGCCGAACATCATGACCGTAGCCTTGTGGCCGGCGATCTGGATGGCCTGCTCGATGGTGACGGGCTTGCCAACACACTCGATAACGACATCGACGTTGCCGACGCCCTCCTGCTTCAGGCGGGCCGGGACGTCCTCGTGGATGGAATCAATTGCCAGATCGGCGCCGAGTTTGAGCGCAACCTCGCGCTTGCCCTCGACGGGCTCGAGCAAGACGACCTTGGTGGCGCCGGCGTTTTTGGCAAGCTGCATCATTAGCAGACCGATCATGCCACCGCCGATGACGACAACCGTGCTGCCGGGCTTGATGTTGCACATATCGATGCCGTGCAGGCAGCAGGCGACGGGCTCGGTCATAGCACCCTGCTCAAAGCTGGTGTGATCGCCCAACTTGTAGACTTGCTGCATATCGACGGAGCAGTACTCCGCAAAGCCGCCGTTAACGGTGGTGCCGTAGCCGGTCATATGCTCGCAGTAGTGGTTGATTCCGTCACGGCAGGGTTCGCAGCAGCCGCAGGGATGGTTTGGGTCGATGCACACGCGATCGCCCGGCTTAAAGCCGGTGACATCGCAGCCCACGGCCTCGATAACGCCCGCGAACTCATGGCCAAGGATCGTGGGCGGGGTAACGTCCGCTGCACCCTTGTCGCCTTCATAGATATGAACGTCGGTACCGCAGACGCCGCAAGCTTTGACGTTGATCAGAACGTCGCGCTTGCCCACGGCCGGCTTTGCTGATTCCGCGACTCTGAGGTCGTGCTTTCCATAGAAGACCGCGCTTTTCATGGTGACTCCTTAACGTGGCGGTGAATGTTGTAATGAAGTATAGGCATGTCTATAGATATAGACAAGCACATCTATACAAGTTGAAAAGAAATATAAATTGCAGCCATCAGCTATGTCAGATTTAGCAGGGGAAATACTGGACATATACCGTTTACGGCCAATAATCAACCGTTGACCGACCGTAGTATTTATACTAACTTGTCTAGATAAGTGATATGATAAAAATAGAAGCGCAAGAAGCCGGGGACACGGGCCCACCCGTCCAATTGCACGAGGTACACGCAAACGGCGCGTCTGCGGTCTCGAGTGAAGCCAAAACCGCAGTCGCTCCGAATGAAGAGAGGGGGATTCCCCGTCATGATGCAAAAGATACAACGTTTCGGCGGTGCAATGTACACGCCTGCAATTCTTTTCGCATTTTCCGGAATTGTCGTTGGCCTGGGTACGTTGTTTACCACCGAGGCGATCTTTGGCGAGATGGCCACTGCGGGCCATCTTTGGTTTGATTGCTGGAATGTGCTGCTCCAGGGTGGTTGGACGCTCTTTAACCAGATGCCGTTGCTGTTTTGCGTAGCGTTGCCAATCTCGCTCGCGAACAAGCAGAACGCTCGCTGCTGCATGGAGGCTTTGGCCATCTATCTTACCTTCAACTACTTTGTAAGCACAATCTTGGGGCAGTGGGGCCCTGTCTTTGGCGTCGACTACTCTGTCGAGGCAGGCAGTGGTACTGGTCTTGCCACTATCGCAAGCATCAAAACGCTTGATATGGGCATCATGGGCGCGCTTATCATTTCAGGTATCGCCACGATGCTTCACAACAAGTACTTCGACACCGAACTTCCTGAGTGGCTGGGCGTGTTCTCGGGCTCCGTGTTCATCTATATGATCGGTTTCTTCGTTATGGTTCCGGTCGCTCTTATCGCCTGCCTGGTGTGGCCGCATGTTCAGGCTGCTATCTCTGCCTTCCAGGGATTCATCCTTTCCGCCGGTACGTTCGGCGTGGGTGTCTTTGCTTTCTTCGAGCGCGTGCTGATTCCTACAGGCCTGCACCACTTTATCTATACGCCGTTCTATTACGACAACGCGGCGGTCAACGGCGGCATCTTTGCTGCTTGGGCCAATATCCTGCCCCAACTGGCTGCCGATCCGAGCATTGCTCTTAAGGATGCCGCACCCTGGGCTGCCTATACCTGCCCTGGTTGGACTAAGGTCTTCGGCTCGCTTGGCGTCGCCATTGCGTTTTATATGACCGCCAAACCCGAGCGCAAGCAGCGCGTCAAGGCTCTGCTGATCCCGGTCACCCTTACCGCTATGCTTTGCGGTATCACCGAGCCGCTTGACTTTACCTTCCTGTTCATTGCGCCCGGCCTGTTCGTCGTCCACTGCGTACTCGGAGCGCTCGGCTGCATGGTTCAAAACCTCCTTGGCGTCGTAGGCATCTTCGACGGCGGCATCATCTCGATGCTCTCGTGGGACTGGCTGCCCCTTTGGGCCGCACACGGTCTGCAGTACGCCATCTCCATCCTTGTCGGTCTGTGCTTTACCGCTCTTTGGGTCGTGGTCTTCCGTTTCCTGATCGTCAAGTTCGACTTTAAGACCCCCGGTCGCGAGGATGACGATGTTGAGGTCGAGCTCAAGTCCAAGGCCGACTACAAGCAAAAGCAGGGCGGTGCTGGCAAATCGGTCGCCCAGAGTAAAGATGATGAGCGCTTGGTGCTTGCCGAGAACATCCTCGATCTGCTCGGTGGCGCGGATAACATCATCGATGTAACTAACTGCGCTACCCGTCTGCGCGTTAACGTCAAGGACAAGGGCGTCGTTGCACCCGAGGCTTCCTTCAAGGCAATCGGTACGCATGGCTTGGTGGTCCAAGGTCAGTCAATCCAGGTCATCATCGGCCTTACCGTCCCGCAGGTTCGCGAGAAGTTCGAGAGTCTTCTGAAGTTCGAGAGTCTTCTGTAAACCATCGTCCATTGAAACAATCGGCCTTGCAGAGCCGGTATGCACCGCAAGGCCGATTCTAGAGATAAAAAACTCCACTTCCAGGTAACAATTCCAAACCGCGCAAGGCCGCGTGCGGGGACGGATTGAGCAAGCGGCCAGAATGAGGAGGACATCATGTCCAAGAAGAACTATGCCGTGACCATTGCCGGCGGTGGCTCCACCTTTACCCCGGGCATCGCTCTGATGCTGCTTGAGGAGCGCGACCGCTTCCCGGTCAACAAGGTGACCTTCTACGACAACAACGCCGAGCGCCAGGAGACCGTGGCCAAGGCCTGCGAGATCTACTTCCACGAGAACGCCCCCGAGGTTGAGTTTAGCTACACCACCGACCCCGAGACCGCATTCACCGGGACCGACTTCGTCCTTGCTCACATCCGCGTTGGCCTGTACGCCATGCGCGAGCTCGACGAGAAGATTCCTCTCAAGTACGGCTGCGTTGGCCAAGAGACCTGCGGTGCCGGTGGTATCGCCTACGGCATGCGCTCCATCGGTGGTGTCATCGAGATCCTCGACTACATGGAGAAGTACAGCCCCAACGCCTGGATGCTCAACTACTCCAACCCCGCGGCCATCGTCGCCGAGGCCTGCCGCGTGCTGCGCCCCAACAGCCGCATCATCAACATCTGCGACATGCCGATCGACCTCATGGATAA
>CABQNA010000002.1 GCA_902465425.1 uncultured Collinsella sp. | reverse complement strand
ATCATCATCGGCGCCCGCCCTGCTGTGGGTAAGACGTCGTTCGCCCTGAACCTGGCACTTAACGCTGCCGCTGCTGGTTATACCGTCGGCTTCTTCTCGCTGGAGATGTCGGGTAAGGAAATTGCCCAGCGTCTGATTTGCGCCTATGCCATGATCTCGATCAGTGACTTCCGCATGGGTCGCATTAGCCCCGAGCAGTGGGCCAATATCAACGAGGCCACGCAGACCTTATCCAAGCTGGATATTCTGATTGACGATACGCCCGGCACCACAGTGACCGAGATTCGCGCCAAGAGCCGCCGTATGCTCCATAACAAGGAGAAGGCCATCATCATCCTGGACTACCTGCAGCTGGTGAGTCCTCCGCCGGGACGCCGCTCCGAGAGCCGTACCGTCGAGGTTTCGGAGATGTCGCGTGGTCTGAAGATCATGGCCAAGGAGCTCAAGATTCCGCTCATCGCGCTGTCGCAGCTGTCACGTCAGGTCGAATCCCGTACCGGCAAGCGCCCGCAGCTTTCCGACCTTCGTGAATCGGGCTCCATCGAGCAGGACGCCGATATCGTTATGTTCTTGGACCGCTCCGCCGACGAGGCCGAAGCCTCGCGCGACGATCGACCCGACGAGGGCGTTACGCGTATCGTCGTGGCCAAGAACCGTTCGGGCCCGATCGGCGACGTCGATCTGATGTTCCTGCCGGCATCCACCAAGTTTTATGAGCTTGATGGGGCACATGCCGAGGAGTAGGACAGGCGCTCGTTGCACGGGTATACTGGGAATGTTTTGTGCTTCTGCGTGCCGGCGTGGCGCGTAGACAGTCCATGAATGTAAGGAGTAAACATGCCGTCAACCGTTTTGGTCGGTGCCCAGTGGGGCGATGAGGGCAAGGGTAAGATTTGCGACCTGGTCGCCGGCGACTTCGATGCCGTCGTGCGCTACTCGGGCGGCAACAACGCCGGTCACACCATCGTCGTCAACGGCAAGAAGTACGGCCTGCACCAGGTGCCATCCGGCATCATGTATTCCGACCACGTGTCGGTGATCGGTAACGGCTGCGTCGTCAACCCCAAGGTTGTCCTTGAGGAGATTGACATGTTCGAGGCCGACGGCATCACCACCAAGAACCTCAAGATTAGCGGCAACGCGCATGTCATCATGCCGTACCACATCGATCTGGATGGCGCCTTTGAGCAGAAGCTCGGCAAGAAGAACATCGGTACCACCAAGCGCGGCATCGGTCCGTGCTATCAGGACAAGATGGCCCGCATTGGCCTGCGCATGCAGGACATGCTGGACGAGGCGCTGTTCCGCGACAAGCTGGAGACCGCTCTCGCCCGCGTGAACCCCGAGCTCGAGCTCATCTACAACCTGCCCACCTACACCGTGGACCAGATTTGCGACGAGTACTTGCCGATGGCCGAGCGCCTGCGCCCCTACATCACCGAGACGAGCCTGCTGCTCAACAACATGATCGATGAGGGCAAGGACCTGCTGTTTGAGGGCGCCCAGGCGACGCTACTCGACATCGACCACGGCACCTATCCGTACGTGACGTCTTCCAACTGCACCGCCGGCGGCGCCATCACCGGCTCCGGCGTCGGTATGAAGAACGTCGACCGCGTGCTGGGCGTCATGAAGGCCTATATCACCCGCGTCGGTTCGGGCCCAATGCCCACCGAGCTTTCCTATGAGTCCGAGGCTGGCCACACGCTGACCGAGGAGGGCTATGAGTACGGCGTGACCACCGGTCGCCGTCGTCGCTGCGGCTGGTTCGACGGCCCCATCGCCAACTACGCCTCGCGCGTCAACGGCCTCACCGATATCGCCATGACCAAGCTCGACGTGCTTTCGGCTTTCGACACCATCAAGGTGTGCGTGGCCTACGACGTCGATGGCGAGCGTTACACGAGCGTGCCCGAGCACCAGGTGCGCTTTGAGCATGCCAAGCCCATCTACGAGGAGCTTCCTGGCTGGAAGTGCGATATCACCGGCTGCCGCAGCTTTGGGGAGCTGCCGCAGGAGGCTCAGGACTACGTGGCGTTTATCGAGGATCTGGCACACACCCGCGTGACGTTCATTGGCGTTGGCGCTGGTCGCGAGCAGATTATCAACCGATTCTGGAAGTAATCGGGACTATTTGGTTATTGCGATATACCCCTTTGCAGCCCGGACGGGCGGCCGAGGGGTATATTTGCTTGCAAAGGGCTCGCGCGGAGCGGGCCGTTCATCCATAGAGGAGGCACCCTTGAAGGCGGACACTCAAACCATCGACATCCTGTTGTTGGGCAGCGGCGGCCGTGAGCATGCTTTGGCAGCTAAGCTCGCGGCATCACCGCGCGCCGGCAAGCTCTACATCGCGCCGGGTAACGGCGGCACCGCGAGCTGCGGCGAGAACGTTGTTCTCGACGACTGCGATCCTGCGGCCGTGGCGGCGTTTGCGCAGAGCCACGGATGCGGACTCGTGGTAATTGGCCCCGAGGCTCCGCTCGTGGCGGGCGTGGCCGACGCCGTGCGCGCGGCGGGTATTCCCTGCTTTGGCCCGGGTGCCGAGGGCGCCCAGATGGAGGGCTCCAAGCTGTTCTCCAAGCAGCTCATGGAGCGTGCGGGCATTCCGACGGCAGCCTATGGTTCGTTTACCGACGAGGCTTCGGCTCTCGCCTACGTGCGCGAGCAGGGCGCCCCGCTGGTCGTCAAGGCCGACGGCCTTGCCGCGGGCAAGGGCGTTATCGTGGCGACCGAACTTGAGCAGGCCGAAGAGGCCGTGCGCGAGTGCTTTGGCGGCACCTTTGGCGATGCCGGCAACACCGTGGTTATCGAGGAGATGCTCGTTGGTCCCGAGTGCTCGCTGCTGGCCTTTACCGACGGCAAGACCGTGCGCCCCATGGCCACCTCGCAGGACCACAAGCGCGCGCTCGAGGGCGACAAGGGTCCCAACACCGGCGGCATGGGTGTCTACAGCCCGGTGCCCATCGTGACCGATGAGGAGCACGCCACGATGGTGAAGGTCATGGAGCAGACCATTGCCGAGCTTGCTGCCGAGGGCATCGACTACCGCGGCTGCCTGTATGGCGGCTTTATGCTCACCCCCGCCGGCCCCAAGGTGCTGGAGTTCAACGCCCGCTTTGGCGACCCCGAGACGCAGGTCGTGCTGCCGCGCCTTAAGAACGACCTGGTCGAGGTCATGCTGGCTTGTGCCAACTGCGAGCTCGACCAGATTGAACTCGACTGGCGCGACGAGTGGGCCGTGGCCGTTGTCCTGACGAGCGCGGGCTACCCCGGCAGCTACGAGAAGGGCAAGGTCATCACCGGTATCGCCGATGCCGAGGCCATGGAGAACGTGACCGTGTACCACGCGGGCACTGCCGTGGTGGACGGCCAGCTCGTGACCAATGGTGGCCGCGTGCTTGCCGTGACCGCGCTGGGCGACACGTTCGAGAACGCTCGCAACCTTGCCTACGAGGCCTGCGAGAAGATTGATTTTGAGGGCAAGACCCTGCGTCACGACATCGGCCTGCGCGCGCTGCGCGGCCGCGACGCCTGGGATGCCTAAAGTCCGAGAGGAATGAGACGGATGGACGAGAAGAACGAAGAGCTCGTGGACGCGCAGATCGTCGAAGAGGACAGCCGCATGTATGGGCACGCCGAGGGCGAGCCTGGTGGCGAGGTCGCTGACGAGCCGGCGCTGGTGCTGGGCGACGACGACCCGCACGATGCCGAGCTGCACGAGAAGATTCTTTCGGAGGAGTGCGCCTGGAAGGGCAAGATCCTCGACGTCCACCGTCTTGAGGTTGAGCTGCCCAACGGCCACCGCAGCGCCCGCGATATCGTTCGCCATCCGGGTGCGGCGGCCGTTGTGGCACTGACCGAGAGCGGCAAGATCGTACTGGTGCGTCAGTACCGCACCGCCATCGACCGCGTGACGGTCGAGATTCCCGCCGGCAAGCTCGATCCAGGCGAGGACCCGCTCGATTGCGCCAAGCGCGAACTGCATGAGGAGACGGGCTTTAGGGCTGGTCGTATTCGCTTTCTGACGTCGATTGTCACGTCCTGCGGTTTTTGCGATGAGATCATCCACATCTACTTGGCTACCAAGCTCGAGTTTGATGCGCCCAACCCCGATGATGACGAGTTTGTCAACGTCGACCTGGTACCGCTGCACGAGCTGATCGACGCCGTGCTCGACGGCAAGATCGAAGACGCCAAGACCGTTGTGGGTGCCTTGGCTTGCGACAGCATCGCGCACCGCCTTGGGGGCGCGGAGCTCTAACGAGTGGGGATAGCCCTGGGACAAGTACTGATGATTGCTTTGTCCCAGGGCCTTACGTTGCTGATATTTCTTTGAGGATCACATGCTGAAAAGGTTTCTTTCGTATTACAAGCCCCAGATGGGGCTTTTTGTTGCTGATACTGTTTGCGCTCTGGTGCTTGCCGCCATTGACCTGGCGTTCCCCATTATCCTGCGCAATTTGACCGGTGGGCTGTTTACTCAGGGTCAGGCTGCCATTATGCAGGCGCTCGGCATGATCGCGGTGGGCTTGGTGCTGATGTATGCCGTCCGCTGCGCCTGCCGCTATTTTGTGAGCTATTGGGGTCACGTGATGGGCGCGCGTATGGAGTCCAAGATGCGCGAGGACCTGTTCGACCAGTATGAGCGCTTTAGCTTTGCGTACTTCGACCGCAACAGCTCGGGCGACATGATGAGTCGCGTGGTCAACGACCTGTTCGATATCTGCGAGGCGGCGCACCACGTGCCCGAGTGGATCATCATCTGCGGCATCGAGATTATCGGCTCGTTTGTGATCCTCTTTACCATCGCTCCGGTGCTGGCGCTTGCCATGGCCGTGGTGACGGCGGCGTTTGCGGTCGTCATGTTTTGGCAGAACATGCGCATGCGCGAGGTCTTTAGCGACAACCGCAAAAAGATCAGCGGCATCAATGCGCAGCTGCAGGATTCGCTGGCGGGCATGCGCGTGGTCAAGAGCTTTGCCAATGAGGAGACCGAACGCTTCAAGTTCCGCGCCTCAAACAATCGCTATCTTTCGTCCAAGGAGAATATGTATCACGCCATGGGCGTCTATACCGCGACGTATGGCCTGCTCTCGGGTGTGCTCTATGTGATCGTGGTACTGCTGGGCGGCTGGCTGGTCGCCCAGGGACAGCTGCAGGCGGTCGATATGGCGACCTTTGCACTCTATATTTCGCTGTTCTGCACGCCGCTCGAGACGCTCGTCAATTCGGCCGAAACGTATCAGAAGGCTATCGCCGGCTTTAAACGTATGGACGAGGTGCTCTCGACCGCGCCGGATATCCAGGACAAGCCGGGCGCTACGGATTTGCAGGTGACTGCCGGCGCCGTGGAGTATCACGACGTGTGCTTTAACTACGAGGATGTCGAGCTGGGCGAGGACTATGCCGACGAGCGTCCCGTTATCGACCATATGAATCTGTCCATCAAGCCCGGGCAGACCATCGCGCTGGTTGGCCCTTCGGGCGGTGGCAAGTCCACGACCTGTTCGCTGCTGCCGCGCTTTTATGACGTGGCTGCCGGATCCATTAGCATCGACGGCCAGGACGTGCGTGATGTGACGCAGCAGAGCCTGCGTCGTGCCATCGGCCTGGTGCAGCAGGATGTCTATCTGTTTGACGGTACGATTGGCGAGAACATCGCCTACGGCAAGCCGGGCGCTACGGCAGAAGAGATCGCCGACGCCGCCCGTCGCGCCAACATCGATGCCTTTATCGAGTCGCTTCCACAGGGCTATGACACGGTCGTGGGCGAGCGCGGCAGCCGTCTTTCGGGCGGACAGAAGCAGCGCGTTGCCATCGCGCGCGTGTTTCTCAAGAACCCCAAGATCCTGATTTTGGACGAGGCGACGAGTGCTTTGGATAACGAGAGCGAGGAGGCGGTGCAGGGGTCGCTCGAAGAGCTGGCACGCGGCCGCACCACGATTATCATCGCCCACCGTCTTTCGACCATTAAGCATGCCGATGAGATTGCGACCGTTGAGCATGGTCGCGTTGTGGAGCGTGGCACGCACGAGGAGCTTCTCGCCCGTGGCGGCACCTATGCCCGTTACTATCGAATGCAGTTCGAAGGTGCGCGTGCGCACGAGCTCGACTGATTGATATGACAGGAAGTTTATGGCTGACAAGAACCCTTTGACTCCGGAAGAAGTGACGGAGTTATTCTCCGAAATCGATGCATCCGGCGTCTTGGATCCTACGCTTGCCAAAAAGCGTACCGAGCGCATGCGCGAGAAAGAGGCCGCCGTCAAGCGCGGTGACAAAGCGGCGCTAGCGCAGCTGCGCAGCGAGGACCGCGCGAGCCAGGCAAAACATATCGACCCGCTGTCCGAGGACGACCCTTCGGGCTCGCAGGTGAGCCATACCATTACGAAGACCGCGATGGCCGTGGTCATCGGTATTTTGGTGCTGATCGTGGGCATGCAGATTGGCTACGGCGTGATGCGTCGTCTGAACACCGCCAACCTGTCCGAGAGCGTTTCGGTCGATACCGTTTCGACCGCGCTGAAGGGCGGCCTTGAGTGGGGCAATGGCTTTACGCAGTTCCCGCTCGATTTTACCGTCGATGAAGCCGATGAACGCACGGGCACGGTCGAGGTGACGGTGTTGGACACATCGTCTGCCAACGAGCTCGAGCTGCTGTCCAACGGGCAGATTCAGGCCGCGGCGCTTGCGACCAACGCGTTGCTCAACGATAAGATCGACCGCGTGGTGTATAACGTTCACGCCTATATCGATGAGAATAGCAACATTCAGCACGATTCCTTCTTTGGCATGTTCCCCGCGCGCGGCCACCAGAGCGCCATTTTGACGTTCGTGTGGACCAAGAGCTCATCCAACGCCACGAGTATCGACTGGAAGATGCGCATCGTGAGTATGGATGACACCATCGCCGAGCGCATTCAGAAGCAGGTGAACTCGGTGTCGTCGTTGATTGAGGACCCGGTGGTGAGCCAGACCAAGATTGACGAGGAAAAGGCCGAACGTGACCTGGAGCATCGTCTGCATGGCCGCGAGATTTTCCGCGGCGGCAAGCCCGATCGCACACCGTCCAAACTGCTGGAGCAGGATAAGAAAAAGTAAGACGTCATCATCCCGCGTGAGCCACAAGCCCCGCGGGATGATTTTTAATCCTCGTCCTAGAAAAATCATTATGCATAGAAAGTCATAATTATCATTTCGTAAACATTTCGATGAAATTAACGCCATGAGGCATGCTTACGGTTACAATACCGCGAGGCCTAACTACACACCTTTAAGCCGGTCCTGTGAGACCGGGAAGGAGAACTATGGCGAACAACCATACCGCGGGCGCTGCCGCCCGCACCTTCGCGCCCAGCGAGCTTTGCCAGCGTATGCTGGCCAAAACCAGCAAGGGCACCTGTGGTCCCTGCATCCTGTATCTTGAGGATGGGACCATTTTTTATGGACGTGCATGCGGCGCCGAGGGCACCGCGACCGGCGAAGTCTGCTTCAACACCTCGCTTGAGGGCTACTTTGAGGTCATGACTGACCCGAGTTATGCCGGCCAAATCGTAACCATGACCTATCCGCAGATCGGCAACTACGGTATCGACGAGACCGACGTCCAGTCGGCCTTCCCCGGCGACGCCGTGCGCCCTGCGAGCGCTCCGGCCATGCGCGGCATGATCGTTCGCGACATGTGCGCCACGCCTTCTAACTGGCGTTCGGCCGTCAGCGTGCCGGAGTACCTGCGCGCTCACGGCATCGTCGCTATCGAGGGTGTCGACACTCGCGCCCTGGTGCGCCATCTGCGCGACAATGGTTCCAAGATGGGCATTATCTCGACCGAGATCTTCGACGTCGCCGAGCTTGCCGAGCGTCTGGCCGCTGCGCCCACGCTGGTAGGCGAGAACCTGGTCAAGACCGTAAGTTGCCCCGCGCCTCATGAGTTTGTGGCTGCCGACCTGCCTGCCACGCATGACTTTGCGCTTTCGGCTGCCGCTCCTGCCCGTCACAACGTGGTCGCCTACGACTGCGGTGTGAAGCGCGGCATTCTGGAGGGGCTGGTCCGCGCCGGCTGCGACCTTACCGTCGTGCCGTGGGACACGCCCGCGAGTGAGGTGCTCGACATGAATCCCGACGGCGTCTTTTTGTCCAATGGCCCCGGCGACCCCGACGCCGTGGTGGAGACCTACGAGCAGGTGCAGCAGCTGATCGGCAAGGTGCCGGTCTTTGGTATTTGTCTTGGTCACCAGATGATCAGCCTGGCCTGCGGCGCCCAGATGGAAAAGCTTAAGTTCGGTCACCGCGGTGGCAACCAGCCGGTTATGAACCTGGTAAGCCGCCGTGTGGAGATCACCGCGCAAAACCATGGCTTTGGCCTGCTGTTCCCCAGCTTGGGCAAGCTTGTCCCCGAGCTTTCCGGCGGCGAGACCGAGCATGCGGCCGATGGAGATCTGCGCGTCTGGGTGCGCCGCGGAATCGCGCCGGTCGTGATGAACGAGCGCTTCGGCCGCATTCGCCTGACGCACGTGAACCTCAACGACGGCACCGCCGAGGGCATCCAGCTGCTCGACGCCCCGTGCTTCTCGGTCCAGTACCACCCCGAGGCTTCGCCCGGCCCCACCGATGCCCACTATCTCTTCACCGCCTTTACGCGACTCATGGACGGCGAGGAGAACTACCTGGACATCGACACCGCGAAGGACCGCCTTGCCGGCTGGAATTTCGCCGAGACCGCCGCGACCGAGACCGAGGAGAACTAACATGCCGAAACGTACTGACATCAAGCGCATCCTCGTCATTGGTTCGGGCCCCATCGTTATTGGCCAGGCCTGTGAGTTCGACTACTCCGGCGCCCAGGCCTGCAAGGTGCTCAAGGAGGATGGCTTTGAGGTCATCCTGGTCAACTCCAACCCGGCGACTATCATGACCGACCCGGGTCTTGCCGACCGCACCTATGTTGAGCCCATCACCGCCGAGTTTATCGAGCGTGTGATCAAGAAGGAGCGCCCGGACGCGCTGCTGCCCACGCTGGGCGGCCAGACCGGTCTGAACGCTGCCGTCGAGCTGGCAAAGGACGGCACGCTCGACAAGTATGGCGTCGAGATGATCGGCTGCGACCTGGCCGCTATCGAGCGCGGCGAGGACCGCAAGCTCTTTAACGAGGCCATGGCCGAGATTGGCCTGGAGGTCGCGCGCTCGGGCTATGCCTATAGCGTGGCCGACGCCGAGGCTATCGCCGAGCGCGTGGGCTATCCCTGCGTGCTGCGTCCGAGCTTTACCTTGGGCGGTGCCGGTGGCGGCATCGCGCATACCCACGAGGAGCTCGTCTCCATCGTGAGCCAGGGCTTGGAGCTCTCGCCCGCCCACGAGGTGCTGGTCGAGGAGTCCATCGAGGGCTGGAAAGAGTATGAGATGGAGGTCATGCGTGACCACGCCGGCAACGGCATCATCGTGTGCTCCATCGAGAATCTCGACCCCATGGGCGTACACACCGGCGACTCCATCACCGTGGCGCCGGCGCAGACGCTCTCCGACCTTGAGTATCAGCGCATGCGCGTGGCCTCGCTCGCCATTCTGGAGAAGATCGGCGTCGAGACCGGTGGCTCCAACGTGCAGTTTGCCGTGAACCCCAACACCGGTCGCCTGATCGTCATCGAGATGAACCCGCGCGTGAGCCGTTCGTCTGCGCTGGCCTCCAAGGCCACGGGTTTCCCCATCGCCAAGGCCGCCGCGCGCCTGGCTGTGGGTTATACGCTCGACGAGATCGTCAACGACATCACCAAGGCCACGCCCGCCTGCTTTGAGCCCACGATCGACTACTGCGTCGTTAAGGTGCCGCGCTTTGCCTTCGAGAAGTTCAAGGGTACCGACCCCACGCTCACCACGCGCATGAAGGCCGTGGGCGAGATTATGGCGATTGGCCGCACCTTTGAGGAGGCCTTCGGCAAGGCCATGCGCTCGCTGGAGGACGGCCACCAGGGTATCTGCGCCGGTGGCAAGGAGAGTGCCGACAAGCTGAGTGACGATGAGCTCGCTCAAGCCGTGGCAACGCCGACCGAGCACCGCATCTTCTTTGTGGTCGAGGCCCTGCGCCGTGGCTGGGACATCGCTCGCATCCATGCCATCTGCGGCATCGACCCGTGGTATCTCAACCGCATCAACGACATGGTGCAGGTCCAGGAGAGCATCCGCGGCCTGCGTGTGGAGGATATCGACGCTGACGCGATGCGCCTGCTCAAGCAGTACGGCACGAGCGACGCCGAGATTGCCGCTCTGACCGGCTCGGACGAGCGCTTTGTGCGCGCCTATCGCAAGGGTCTGGGCGTGGTTCCCAGCATGAAGACGGTCGATACCTGCGCTGCGGAGTTCTCGAGCGCCACGGAGTACCACTACAAGACGTACGAGAACATCTACCGAACGAGCCCGGATGCCAAGAAGTGCGTGGCTCCCGACGAGACCACGCCGGCGGACAAGCCCAAGGCGATGATCCTGGGCGCCGGCCCCAACCGCATTGGCCAGGGTATCGAGTTCGATTACTGCTGCGTGCACGCGAGCTACGCGCTGGCGGCCCGCGGCTTCGAGACCATCATGGTCAACTGCAATCCCGAGACCGTCTCGACTGACTACGACACGTCCGACCGCCTTTACTTTGAGCCGCTCACCTACGAGGACGTCATGGATGTCATCGATGTTGAGCGTCCCGACGGCGTTGTGGTGACGCTCGGCGGCCAGACTCCGCTTAAGCTGGCGCGCATGCTCGAGGAGAGTGGCGTCAACATCATGGGCACCAAGCCCGATGCCATCGACTTTGCCGAGGACCGTGAGCGCTTCGCCGCTCTGCTCGACAAGCTGGGCATCATGTACCCGCCGGCGGGTCAGGCCACCTCGTTTGAGGAGGCCGAGGCCGTGGCCGCGCACATCGGCTACCCGCTGCTGGTGCGTCCGAGCTACGTGCTGGGCGGCCGCGGCATGATGATCGCCTACGATGCCGAGCATCTGCGCGATTACATGGCCGAGGCTGCGCGCATTAGCCCCGACTATCCGGTGTACCTGGACCGCTTCCTGGAGGGTGCGATCGAGTCCGACGTCGACGCCCTGTGCGACGGCGAAGAGGTCTACATCGGCGGTATCCTGGAGCATATCGAGGAGGCCGGCATCCACTCCGGTGACTCTGCGACGTGCATTCCGCCGTTCAGCTTTAGTGAGAGCCTGCAGGCGAAGCTCCGCGAGACTACGCGCCGCATCGCGATGGCGCTGGGCGTACGCGGCCTGGTCAACGTGCAGTACGCCATCAAGGGTGAGACCGTTTACGTGATCGAGGCCAATCCGCGCGCAAGCCGTACCGTGCCGTTTATCTCCAAGGCCACCGGTGTGCCGCTCGCCAAGTGCGCGGCGCGTATCATGGCGGGCGATTCCATCGCCAGCCTGGGCCTGCCGAGCGATGAGCGTCAGCTCGATTGGTTCTGCATGAAGGAAGCCGTTATGCCCTGGGGTCGTTTCCCGGGCGCCGACGTTATCCTGGGGCCCGAGATGAAGTCGACAGGTGAGGTCATGGGTATCGCCAAGAGCTATCCCGAGGCATATGCCAAGACGCAGCTGGCGATTGACTACAAGCTGCCCGATCCGAGCTGCGGCAAGGTGTTCATCAGCGTGTGCGACCGCGACAAGCGTCATATCCTTTCGGTCGCCCGTATCCTGCGCTACCTGGGCTTTGATATCTGCTCCACCGAGGGTACGGCGCGCGTGCTGCGCGGCGGCAACGTGACTTGTGAGGTCGTGGAGAAGATCGGCGGTCCGCACGACGGCGAGCGTCCCAACATCGGCGACCTCATCGCCGATGGCAAGATTGCGGTAATCATCAACACGCCGTACGGCCCGGGTTCTCGTGGCGACGGCTATCTGTTGCGCACCGAGGCCGTGCGCCGCGGCGTGACTTGCGTGACCGCGATGTCTGCCGCCAACACGTACGTGAGCGCCATCGAGGCCGTGCGCGAGGACCAGCAGGGCCACGGCAGCGCCAACGACATGGGCATGGACGTCATCGCCCTGCAGGACCTGCCGCAGCACACGGTGTAGGTTGAGCTGTTCGGCCGGGGCGGGAGGGGCCGAGATTTCCCCCTTTCGCTCCGGCTGCAAGCAGAGTCGCTCAGGAGGAAACTCGGCCCCTCCCGCCCCGGCCTACGGTGACTCGGTTGCACCGCGTGCTGCCGAAGGGACTTTGCACGATGACTAGGACTGAATAAAAAATGAGCGTGGGCTCTGTCGTTCGAATGAACGACAGAGCCCACATTTTTATTTCAGCCAACGTACGTCACAGCAATCCCCGGTAGGTCGAAGGTGCTCTGCGGCGGTAGTGTCGAAAAAGTTGGTGTAAGGGCCCTTGCGGCCCCTGTGTCCGATATCCGGAATCAGTTGATATCCTAGGCCGCCTCCACGCTGTCGGCAAGTTCCAGGCTGGATTCGATCATCTTCCTGGCCGCCTTCTCCAGCTCCGCCCAGTCGTGCTCGCCCGCGGCACCCATTCTGAACGCGGCGTCATGCATCTCGGCCATCTTCCTCTCCGAGAAGTAGCGCGAGCCGGACCATGTCTCGGCCTGGTCGCACATGACGGCGCCCACGAGCCTGAGCAGCGAACTCTCCGACGGGAAGACCTGCACCACGCGCGAGCGGCGCTTGATTTCCCTGTTGGCGCGCTCCTGCACGTTGTTGGTGCGCAGGCGCTTCCAGTGCGACGGCGGGAAGTCCAGGTACGCGAGCGCGTCGGGCTCCGCCTCCTCGAGCACCCTCGCCGCCCTCGGGCAGCACCCCTCCAGCATCTCGCACGCCGCGTGGTACATGGCCACGGCGGTGGCGGCGTCCCCGGCGCGGAAGACCGAGGAGACGATGCGCCCCACGCGGCGCCTCAGCTGCCAGGAGCCGGCCTCGCGCATGCAGTCGCGCATCAGGTGCACCGCGCAGCGCTGCCAGGCCGCCCCCTGGAAGACCTCGCCTACGGCCCTGACCAGGCCCCCGTGGGCATCGGATACGACGAGCTCGGTGCCGGTCGCGCCGCGGTCGCGCAGCTTCCGCAGGAAACCGAGCCACGATTCGTAGGACTCCGTGTCCACCACGGACACCCCCAGCACCCGCCTCCAGCCGGACTCGTCGCAGCCTATCGCCGTGACCACTGCGGTCGAAGCCACGCGGCCCCCGCGGCGGCACTTGACGTAGGTCGCGTCGAGCCAGATGTAGGGTATCGCGCGCGCATCGAGCGGCCCCTCCGCGAGGTCGGCTATCTCGGCGTCGAGGGTCGCGGCGATCGCGCTCACGCGGTCCCTGCCGAGCCTCTCGATGCCCATCTTCTCGGCTATCCTCTGCACCTTCCTGGTGCTGGTGCCGGTGGCGTACATCTCGGCTACCGCCGCGACGAGCGCGCGGTCGACGCGCTGGTAGCGCTCGAGGACGTCCTCGGGGAAGAAGCTGCCCGTCCTGAGCTTGGGGATTCTCAGGTTGAGCGTGCCCACGCACGTCTCGAGGCCGCGGTCCCTGTAGCCGTTCCTGCTGTTGGCCCCATCGCCGCAGAGCTGGTCGGCCTCCTCGTCCATGATGGCGTTGACCACCTGCTCGGCGAGCAGCCTGAGCAGCGACTGGATGTCGACCATCCCGTCGGTCGACCTCGGGATGGCGGCCTTATCCGGCATCGCGTCTGCTAATATCTCCATAGCGGTCCCTGTCCTTTCCCAGAACCTGTGTTATGTAGCAATTCCAGATTCTAGGACAGGGGCCGCTTGCGTTTGGCGGTCAGCCGTCGGCGCGCTTACACCAACATTTCCGACGCGATCTCTGCGGCGGCCCGGTGTGCGCAGCAACCGGAGTGAAGATGAAAACACCGGGCCGCCGCAGAGCACCCACAGACCGCAGGGACGGGAGCAGCTATACTACTCTCAGTAGTTAAGGGTCGCGGATCCGCCGCGTCACCGCTCTCAACAGGAGGTCTTTGTTTATGGCAGATCAGAAGCCGGTTGTCGGGATCATCATGGGCTCCAAGTCCGATCTGGGCGTTATGGAAGGTTGCACCGCCGAGCTCGAGGCGCTGGGCGTGCCCTATGAGCTCGTGATTGCAAGCGCGCACCGCACGCCGGCGAAGGTCCATGAGTGGGCCTCGACTGCTGCCGACCGCGGTATCAAGGTGATTATCGCTGCTGCTGGCAAGGCTGCTCACCTGGGCGGTGTCGTTGCTGCGTTTACGCCGCTGCCGGTCATCGGTGTGCCTATGAAGACGAGCGATCTGGGTGGTATGGACTCGCTGCTGTCGATGGTGCAGATGCCTTCGGGCGTGCCCGTTGCCTGTGTGGCCATCAACGGTGCCAAGAACGCTGCCATTTACGCCACGCAGATTCTGGGCGCCTGCGACCCCGAGTACCGCAAGGTTATCGAGAAGATGAAGCAGGAGATGGCTGACGCCTAAGCGCTCTGCCAGTCCATTTGCAGCATAAGGAGAGCCATGTCCGACTATCAGGGAAAGCGTTTTTCGGCTTCTCGGATTCCCGATTCAGCCAAGTCGGGAGCAGCCCGCGCGCCGCAGCAGGGTCGGACATCCTCTCCTCAACAGCCGCGCGCGCCGCGCCCCGTGACGCCGGCGAAGCATCGCCGTCAGGATACGCCGGCTGCATATCGTCCTTCGTCATACAGTACGGCCAAGAAGTCACCTCGCTCTTCGGCGCATGCCGCGCCATCGAGCTATACCGAGCCGCCGCGCAAAAAGCGCCGCTCCGTCATTCCCATTCTGCTCATCATCATCGGTATTGGCCTGATCGTTGCTGCGGCCGCTATCTTTATCAACGCGCAGATTGGCTACAAGCAGGCGAGCGAGTCGTATCAAAAAATCGAAAAGCAATATGTGAGCGACAAGGACGCCAGCGGCGTGCCGATTATCGATTTCAATGCGCTTGCCCAGACAAATCCCGAGGTTGTGGGTTGGATTTACGCGCCCGGCACCAACATCAACTACCCCGTGGTGCAGACCAACAACAACTCCAAGTACCTCAACACGCTGTTCGACGGCACCGCCAATGCGTCGGGTGCCATCTTCCTGGATAGCGACGACACCGCGCCGGGCATGGTGGATCAGCAGACCACGATTTACGGTCATCACATGAACGACGGTTCGATGTTCAACGTGATTTCGGATACGACCGATCAAGCGACGTTCGACAGCATGGAATACGTGTACTACATCACGCGTGATGCGACGTATAAGTTGCGCCCGCTGGCGACCAAGGTGGTCGAGGACACGTATGCCAAGGCGCGCACGCCCAACTTTGAGGGCGATGACGGACTGAAGAATTACCTGTCCGAGATGCTCGACGGCGCCTCGGCCGTGGCGAGCGATGCCACCGATCGTGCCGCTTCGGCAACCAAGATCGTAACGCTTGTGACTTGCCGTTCGCTGTCATTTAGCAATACGCGCGCAGTCATGGTACTCACGCCGGTCGAGGAATAAGTGGTTCGAGAGTAGCTAAAAGAGCCCCGTCCCAAAAAGACTACCCTGGAAATCAAAAGGAGAAATGATGCTTGAAAGCGGCAAATCGATGCCTTCGGTTGATGCTTGGCTGCGCGAAGCCAAGGCCGATGCTTCGGCGGCTGATTGTGGGATGTACCTGACACACAACGGCGTGGTGCGTGCGACGCCCAAGGCCGAGGTGCGTGGGGTCGAGACAGATGGTGTGGCGCCTGGGCATAAGGTGGGCGGCATGGTGTTTGGCTACGACGCCGACAAGGTACGGTCTGCCATCGAAGCGACGCGTGCGATGCCCGGCATCGGCTATGTGCGCGTATGGCTGGCGAGCGGTGAGCTTGCCGTGGGCGATGACATCATGCTTGTACTTATTGGAGGGGATATCCGCCCGCATGTGGTCGATGCGCTGCAGTCGCTCGTCGGCACCATCAAGAACGAGTGCGTGAGCGAGGTCGAGCGCGAGGCGTAAGGCCTCGTCGGCAATCCGAGTCTGTCTATAGCGAAAGCCCGCCGGCAGTTCATGTAGATCTGCCAGCGGGCTTTGATGTGTTGGAGCTATTTTGCTCTGGCGTTTGCTACACGCGTGTGGCGTCCCTGGGGCTCATGGTCATACTCTGAAAACGGTTCTCCATATATTCGTTATCGAAATGCTTGTCATAGAACTGTGCGACGGGAATATTTCGAACGGTTCCGTTGACGCGCTGATACCAATAGTCGAGCGATTGCAACGTCATGACGCCGTCGATCAATATGACGGCGGTCAGGATGACGGTAGCAGAGTAGCGGCGTTTCCATGGAATCATATTGATGAGCTTAAGCAGGCGCGGCAGCAAGACCTTGATCCAGATGAGGCCACCCAGGCTCCACATGCAGGCAAACGGCGTGCATGTGCGTCCCCCGGTCAATACCGCGATGGGATCGGGCATGCCGAATAGCCTAATGTGTGAATAGCTCCACGACACCACGCCAAATGAGGTCTGCATAAACCAGCCTACAAACACCTCGAAAGCGCCGCCGATCAGGGCACTTACCAGGAAAATGATCAGAGGATTCTTTTTATAGAAGCGGTTGAGCGCCATGGTCATGAGCACCGCGCCAAATCCGTAGATGGGGCTAAAGGGGCCAAATAGCATACCGGCACGGTCCTGATAGACGCCGGGATCGACGACGACCATATGCCAGACTTCCTCGAGAATGAGACCTAACACGCTGCAGACAAAAAATACCCAGAACAGGTTGAAGTAGTTGAGCTTGATGTAGCCTTCGCCGGTTTCATCGCGCCCGAGCATGCCCTCGGCGGCGGCGTCGCGATCGAGCATCTCCTGCAGGCGGCGCTGCAGCTCGCGCTCCTGGCGCAGCGTGGGGTCGACGGTGGCCGAAAGCGCGACGAGGATGCCGAGCTGGATGGCAGGGCGCAGCAAGAAAGGCCCGATACCCTGGAGCATCACGTCAACCAAAAGCTCGACGACGGTCAATGCAATAAGGATATAGGACAGACGGGCGGCATTGCGGCGCTGGTTCTTGATGAGGTCCAGGCCAAAGATGATCAAGATGACGGCACTGGCAGCCGAGAGCATGATGCCGGCGACAATCAGTCCGACCGCGACGAGCGTGTTGTCGCCGAGCTTGGCGGCGGCGTTGCCGTTGATGAGTGCGGTGATGACCTGCCACATAAAGGCGCCGACCGACGGGAGCGTACCCACGCCGGACAGGATGCACAGGACGGCGTACACCTTAATGATGAGGGGGATCTTCTTGACCTCCGTGGCGCTGGGGACGCTGGGGTCGAGTTCATTTCGATCCATACATAACCTTTCTCGCTTTGTTGTAGGTTATAAGGATACGCCGCCGACCTGCCAAAAGACAGGGCGAACGTCCCAATTGCAACAATGCAAGCCCCAACGGCGGATGAGACGCGTTGCGACGGAAGCATGCGGGATCGTCGACCCCGAGGAGGTTGCCCAATAAAATGTTTGGCTGCAAAACGGATTATAAGCTCGGTGGGCTTTTAAAAAGCGCTGCTCATGCGCGGGGGAGTGCGTCGCGCCGTGCGTATAATAAGGCGGGTAACGCCAAAATACGAGGCTCTGAGGGGATGCCATGTCTCAAGAAACCATCCGCGCGGCCGAGCGTGCCGCGGGACAGGTGAAGACCATGTCGACGTATGATCCGGACTCCGATCAGCTGCATGAGGAGTGCGGCATTTTTGGTGTGTGGGCGCCCGATCGCGACGTGGCTCGACTGACGTACTTTGGCCTGCGTGCACTGCAGCACCGCGGCCAGGAATCGGCGGGAATCGCCGTGGGCGACGGCGGCACGGTTATGGTTCGCAAGGACCTGGGCCTGCTCGACCGCGTGTTCTCCAACGCCGACCTGTCGACGCTCTCCGGCCAGCTGGCTGTGGGTCACGTACGCTATGGCACCGCTGGCGCCAAAAGCTGGGAGGCCTCTCAGCCGCATCTTTCGACTATTAATAGCGTCATCATCGCACTTGCGCACAACGGTACCCTCGTCAACACCGACGAGCTGCGCCGTCAGCTCATCGAGCTGGGCGTGCCGTTCCTCTCCAACTCTGATTCCGAGGTCGCGACCAAGCTCATCGGCTACTTTACCCAGCGCACGGGCCATCTGCGCGAGGGCATTCGCAAGACCATGGAACTCGTGCGCGGCGGCTACGCCATGACGCTCATTAACGAGCAGGCGCTCTACGCCTTCCGCGACCCGCACGGCATTCGCCCGCTCGTGCTGGGCAAGCTTGTGGATGAGGGACTGGACCAAGCCGACGCTGCATCCGTTTCGCAGCTGCCGTCGCAAGACGCCGCCGCAACGGTCGACGCTGCCGCCCATGTCACGCGCGCCGGTGGCTGGGTCGTTGCCTCCGAGACTTGCGCGCTCGATATCGTGGGCGCCGAGTACGTGCGCGATGTCCGTCCCGGCGAGATCTTGCGTATCAGTGCCGAGGGCCTGGTATCCGAGCAGGGTGTGCCCGCTGCCGAAGAGCCCGCCAACTGCATCTTTGAGCAGGTTTACTTTGCCCGCCCCGACTCCATCATGAACGGCAAGAGCGTCTACGCCTGCCGCTACGACATGGGCCGTCAGCTGGCGCACGAGGAGCCCGTCGAGGCCGACCTGGTCATCGGCGTGCCCGACTCCGGTCTTCCGCCTGCGGAGGGCTATTCGCACGAGAGCGGCATTCCCTTTGGCGAGGGCCTCATCAAGAACCGTTATGTGGGCCGCACGTTTATTGAGCCCACGCAGGAGCTGCGTGCCATGGGCGTGCGCATGAAGCTTAACCCGCTGCGCGACAACATCGAGGGCAAGCGCCTGGTCGTGATCGACGACTCCATCGTGCGCGGCACTACCATGGTGCAGCTCGTCAAGATGCTGCGCAACGCCGGCGCCAAGGAGATTCACATCCGCATCAACTCGCCCGAGGTCATCTGGCCGTGCTTCTATGGCATCGATACCGACGTGCAGTCGCAGCTTATCAGTGCCAACAAGACGGTCGACGAGATTTGCGAGTACATTGGCGCCGATTCGCTGGCCTTCCTTTCGGTCGAGGGCCTGCTGAAGGTCATGCCCAAGGGCGGCTACTGCGATGCGTGCTTTACCGGCCGCTACCCCGTGGCGATCCCCGAGAGCTTTGGCCGCGACAAGTTTATGGAGGGCTTTAAGCCCCGCAACCTGGATAAGCCGCTGCACTTTGACGACGACGCCGTGGTCGAGAAATACGACGACCGCAGCTGGGAAGAGGAGCACGGAGAGGCCTAAAACCTGCCATGTGGGGACAGGTTTATTTTGGCAGGTTTTATCTGCTGTTTTGTTGATATGACGGCGCGTGTTCTTATGACGCGCGCCGATATGAACGCAACTATGAGCACCGTTTGACGCCCGCGCGGCGCCACGGTAGTGGGAGAGGAAGGCTCAGATGAGCGACAGCAAACATGTGACGTATGAGGACGCCGGCGTCGATACCGCCGAGGGCGGCCGCGCCGTCGACGCGATTAAGCAGATGGTCAAGGACACCAATCGCCCTGAGGTTATCGGCGGCATCGGCGGCTTCGGTGGCCTGTTCTCGGCCGCCGCGCTTAAGGATATGGAAGACCCGATTCTGATTAGCGGTACCGACGGCGTGGGCACCAAGCTCGTGCTCGCCCAGATCATGGATTGCCACGAGACGGTGGGCCAGGACCTGGTCGCCATGTGCGTCAACGACATTCTGGCTTCGGGTGCCGAGCCGCTGTTCTTCCTGGACTACGTTGCCATCGGTCACATCGAGGCCGAGCATATGGCAAAGATCATCAAGGGCGTTGCCGACGGCTGCAAGCTCGCGGGCTGCGCGCTCGTGGGCGGCGAGATGGCCGAGCACCCCGGCGTCATGGCTCCGGCCGACTACGACCTCGCCGGCTTTACCGTGGGCGTTGTCGACCGCCCCAAGATGCTCGATCCCGCCAACGTCCGCCCCGGCGACGTGATTCTGGGCCTTCCTTCCACCGGCGTGCACTCCAACGGCTACTCGCTCGTTCGCAAGGTCATCGGCGTTGACGGCATCAAGCCGGGTACGCCCGAGGCCGCCGCTAAGGCCGAGGAGCTGAGCCGTCCGCTCGAGGAGCTTGGTGGCGCATCGCTGGCAGACGCCCTGTTGGCTCCCACGCGCATTTATGTCAAGCCGATTCTGGAGCTGCTCCGCGGTGGCGCCAACGTTCATGCCATTGCCCACATCACCGGCGGCGGTATTACCGAGAACCTCAACCGCGCGCTCGCCGACGACGTCGACGCTGTGGTCACCCGCAACGGTGCCGAGATGGGTTGGGACGTTCCGCCCGTCATCACCTATGTGTCGCGCCAGGCCGAGCTTGCGCCCAACGAGGCGTGCAAGACCTTCAACATGGGCGTTGGCCTGTGCCTGATCGTCGCTCCCGAGGACGAGGCCACAGTGACCGAGGCTCTGGTCGCGCTGGGCGAGAAGCCGTTCCGCGTGGGCGAGTGCGTCGAGGGCTCCGGTAAGGTCGTGTACTCCGATGAGCGCTAACGAGCAGATGGCTGCTGCCGAGGGACTGGGCTTTGTGCCCTATAGCCGTCCGACCGGCACTGATACCGCCGAGCCGCTCAAGATCGGCGTGCTCATCAGCGGTTCGGGTACCAACCTGCAGGCGTTGATCGACCTGATCGCCGCTGGCAAGCTCAATGCCTCGATTGAGCTCGTGGTGTCGAGCCGTCCTTCGGCCAAGGGCTTGCAGCGCGCAGAGCGTGCGGGTATCCAGACGCTGACGCTTTCCAAGGATGTCTACGCCGACCCTATCGCCGCCGACGAGATTATTGCGCACGAGCTGCTCGAGCGCGGCTGCGAGTATGTGGTCATGGCCGGCTACATGCGCATGGTACACGCGCCGCTGCTGGTGGCGTTCCCCAACCGCGTGGTCAACCTGCACCCGGCCCTGCTGCCGAGCTTTACCGGTGCCCACGCGATCGACGATGCGTTTGCCCGCGGCGTCAAGGTGACCGGCGTGACCGTGCACTTTGCCAACGAGATCTACGACAACGGTCCCATCATCGCCCAGCGTGCGCTGGCTGTTGAGGAGGGCTGGGATGTCGATACGCTCGAGGAGCACATCCACGCAATCGAGCACGTGCTGTATCCCGAGGTCGTGCAGATGCTCGCCGATGGCCGCGTCCACGTGCTGGAGAACGGCAAGGTCGCAATTGACGCGGCGCGCTAGTCGTTGGTTTGTGTTGGCGGTTAAGCGTCGGAGGTACGCTTAACCGCCATTTTTATGCATTGCGATCTACGTTGTTTGAGGCAAACGATTGCCACAGCTTGATGTTCATAGTCCAATTGCTTCGCCAAGAGGCGCGATCCGGCAAGAGATTAATTTAGCCTAATAGAGCCATTTGCTCTTCTTTATGCTCGGGATACGTCGGACCATAATCAAATGATAATGCGCTAAATAATCTTATGGGGATAATCAAATTATCTTTTGTACGGGTGCTGTCTGTTGGGAGCAAAGATGGGTGCACAATTATTTTCGAGACGAACAGCAATTAAAATGGCCGTTGCCGCGGCTTCTGTCCCGCTGATTGGTCTAGTTGGATGTGGTGAGAAGTCGATTGTTGGAACTTGGGCAAACGACGACGGAGACGAAATTCTCCAATTTGATGAGAATGGTGATTGTTCGGTTCCTTTTACCTATAACGGTGCGTGGCTGGAAAGCTGCGATCGCTATACGATTCAAGAAGACGAGACATTGGTTCTAAGTAGCAGTCAAGGAAATATCAGCTCTCAACATTGGAAGAAAGCCAGCAGCAAAGAGGAAGCTGAAGAGGCGGATGATAGGCTCTATTTTCTCAATGGGGATGAGCTTGTTATCAACAACGAAACGTACACGAGAGAATGAGAGCTAAGACACGCCGACCGTGTGAAGATGGGGAATGCCATAGATGAATACCATGCCGGGCTCGTGACAAACATCATTGTCACGAGCCCGGCGCACATTAAAGTATAAATTGTTCACCAGTCCGCATCCTCTTTTTGCTCAGATTGAGCCGTTTGCTGCTAGTGCGGTTGTTGCTCAGATGCCGCAGGGGCGTTATCAAATGCTAATGCCTGTTTGTTTCCAGTGTGGATAATAAAGTTTGCCTAAATAATTTCGTGTTTGATTTCGAGCTCAAACGAGGGCTATGGCATTAAAGCCACCATGTTTTCTAGAAATTTGAACGGTGGGAGTCATGTCGATTGCGAGATTTGACGGGTTGGTTGCCTGACTGGAGGGTGGATCTAATGAAACCAAAAAAAGAAACCGGTGCATTGCTGTCACTTGGCTTGGGGCTTTTTGCGCTGGTCTACGGGCTTATAACAAAATCGATGCTATCTCATCGTTATACATTTAAAGCTCCTCTTACCAGCATGGAGCTTTCGGTTTTGGCAATTATTGGAATCGGATTTGTTTTACTGATTGTTGGCGCGCTTCTATTTATAAGCGTGCGCTATACATCCAAGAATGTTGTTGATATTGATTCGACACGGAACAAAGGCAAAGTATGTCCTTATTGCCAAACTCGAATCATAGGAGATGCAAAGCACTGTCCGAACTGTGGTCAAGAGTTGGGTCAATAAGAAGGGGCTTGAGATGCCGAGGACAACAGTAACGATTTGCGCGCACGGTCAAATTGATACGCCAAGAGTTTTAGAGATCTGGAAGAGCATCATTGAAGGCGCCGGTTTTCAACAGAAACTAATTAAGGGTGAACCTTGTTGGTCGAAGGGCGACGGCGTACTGATGCTGCAGCGCAATTTTACGATTGCTTTTGACGAAAGGGAAATTGTGCTTGAGGGATGGATGGGCGATGCTCTCTTGGGTGAATCCGATTTGACGGGTGTTAACGGGTGGATGCAAAAGAAAAAGATGAAAGGGCTCCTGTCCCAAGCGGAGGGTGCAATTAGGAGCATAGTCTAGGCTGCATTAGATAGCGATACGGTGTTTATTGATGACTGAAATGCATGGCTGGGCCGTAAAAATATAAGGATACTGGTAGCCGGGTGCCCGATTTAATTTGGACACCCGGTGATTTCGTTAATCTTGTCAGCGAGCTTCAAGCCAACGTTATCCGGTCGCCATTGGCTTCTGGAAAGACTTAGGTTAAGTGACAAGTGATCGATGCTAGAGGCCAAGCGAAGGATATGGGTATGTCACTGTCTTCGGTTGACCGTGATTCATTTTGACTTGATGTGGGCAAGCGGTCTTTGTCGTGAGCGCCGTTAGGGTATGGCTTTTTTCATGTCTGCTGGAGGCCGAAATCTAAACAAAGTAGCCAATAGCGGCCAAAAGACTATAGGACGCTAGAAAAAAGCGATATTTGCGGATAGGGGTAAAATGAGAAAAGCAATCGATTTAATAGCAATTTTTATATTTGGAGCAATGGTTGTATACATTGCTTCGGCCGTTTCATCCAATGGGGCGGCGGCGCAGTATGCTGTGTCGGGCTTTTGGGGCGGATGGGCGGAATCTCCCAAAACCTCAACCATCGCATTTTGGATAGTGCTTGTATATCTTGGGCTTGTGGTATTGACTTGTTCGCTGTGCTGGAAGAGTCCCCTATTGGTGTTGGCGGCTATGAGCGCAGTCTCGATTATGGTTTTCGTCAATCCCTCTTATTCAGTTTATATTTGCTACGTTATGTTCGGTCCAGGGCATTTCATTGGAGACCTGCTTATGCCCATTGCGTCATTTTGCGGAGCGGTTATTTTTGGCGGTCAATTTGCCTTTGAAAACGGATATGGCTGGTTTGTAAGGCTGATTTGTGTCTTGTTCTGGTCAATGGGATTCTTGGCGATCGTTGCAGCTCCGGGCGAGTTCTTTAGCGAGCTGTTCTCCGATTCAGGAACGACGCAGTCAATATCGAGCAGAAGCACAAGATCTGATTGCAGTGACGAGATTGATAATTTATTGCGTGATGCCAAGATGGATCGGATCCAAGAAACGTTGGACGACATTAAATACTGGGAAATTCGTAACGGAGGCCGCAAGTAGCTGTGTCGAGATTACGCGGATGAAATGAAAGACCTTAATACGCGACACAAGGCAGATGATGGCGCTGTGGCGCAGAGACTTGTTATGTCTGCCGAGGTGCTGCATGTGGGGGGACCAGAACGCCATCGCCTTTCGGCGATAATGGCTGGTTAGTGATTGATTGCGATAGTTAGCCAGCAAGCTAAGAGGAGGATAATATGCCACTGCTGCCAGTTGACCATGAGCCATTCCATCTTGATACGGGTGAACGATCCACGCCGCGCATTGAGTTGATCTATGATCTTGAAGAAGAAGCGCGAAGACTTGAAGATGACTATCAGGTTCTAGTGGATGCGTTATGCGACGATATCGTTAAAAGCGAGGGCGAAGATGAAATACGGTCGAGTATTGAGCATCGAATCGGCATGCTGATAAACATCAAAGAGAGCCAGCGCCTCTGCTATGCCCAAATTGAAGATTTGGTGCCTAGACGTCATCCTTGTCCGGTCCCTCCAATGAAAAAACGTCCCAATTGTTGCGATGAGATCGAATGCCAATGCTGCGGTACAAAAAATGAGATAGATGCTCAATTCTGTACAAATTGCGCTAGTCCTATTGATATGGGCGACATATGGCGTTATTGCAAGAAGTGTAGGATTGCATACAGTAGAGAGATCAACTTTTTTCCTGAATGCGGCTCAGCAATAACCGTTGAGATTAAACGTAAAAGGAAATAGTTTCTCGTTGCTATATGTTTGCCCTTACGCGTGAAAGCGTAATTGGTGACATGCCCAAAAATGATGAGATGCGCGAATGGGGGACCCTGTCGATAACCCCCGGATACTCCTCGAGAAACCATTTGTAGCGGTCACGAGCCGGCAACAGCCTAAGTGCGGATTCGGTTTTATAATGATCGTGCCAAGCCCTTGATAGATATCGGTTAATGAGAGTTGCAAGTCCTGGATTATATTGGGCTTTATTTTGAACATCGCTTATCTTGAGAAGAACGAGCGTGCAGTCTGTTAAAGCTTCAATATAAGTCGGGGATGGAATGTCAAACTCGGGGCTAGGCATTACAGGCATGCCCGGCTCCGCCATTATGCAGTCAGTGATTTCCGAACCATCGCTTTGTAGAGAATACGAACAGGCTACCCCCTGTTTTAAAAGGTAAAACCATTTTTGTTGGGTACCCATTTCAAGGATAATTTCTCTTTTTTGAAATTGCTGGATTGAAGCCATTGCCACTAGCTCGGCTAATAGGTTTTGGTTGTCGCACGGGGCGTACTGACAGAAAAAATTCGGATCCAGGGACACGGAATCGCTCCAACGGGCACATATCGTTAACAAATGCTAACCAAGAATAAGATACGCCATCGGGGGGGGGGCATTATCAAATGCTAATGAGATTCTGGCTTTTTCGGAAATTTCAGAAATACATAAAAATGGAGTGCCGCTGCGCCACTGTTTGCCAGCTGTGTTTTTCGTTGCTGTGCCGCTGCCGCTCGATTTGTTCGAAGGGCATGATGCTGGATAAGGACAACGCCCATTTGCTTGGCGATAGTTGCTGGTTTAATTACATTCCCTGCTGCTTGAGTTCCTTTTGACACCGGGGCCATATCTTCTTGCCTGTCAATTACGGCAGTCGACTCTTTTGCAGAGAACAAAGCTTCCAGCATTGAGATTATCTGGGAAAATGACCAGAAAAACTTGGCCTTCAGCTTCAAATTGTGCACAATTCTATTTGTCGTCTATTTAACATCTTGTTATCAAATAAGAGTGAGGGCGGGCTGGGAACGCTCGTGACGCTCTATTGCGATTGCCCATATACTCGAATGAAAAAAGCGAACGAAAAAATGCTGTGTACTGGCATGCTTATCTTTTGTACGCCCAAGGCGAGTCGATGAGCAATCAGTCGCTGCGAGAGCGTTTCGGACTTTCCGATGAAAAGAAAAACACGGTGGCGATGTCTCGTCTAATCAGAGAGTGCCTAGAAGAGGCATTGATAAAGGAAGAGGATGAGGATGCGGGCGCCAAATATCGAAGGTATATTCCGTATTGGGCCTAAAGGGCAGAAGTGGGAAAATGAGACAGCTTGTGTTTGTTAATGACGAAGCGCTGTTGTGACTTAACTATCGAAAAAGCTGAGGGGGCTTATGGAATCACATGAGCCCCCTCAGCTTTATTGGCTCATTGATTTTGGACTCTGGATAACGTGACGGCTGTCATTTCCATCCCAAGAAATCCGATAGGGCCTCGTCCGTGTGTGGCCGGGGTCCTTTTGCGCGGCCTTTCATGTTTGCTATACTGCTAGCAGGTAGAGAGGAGCCGCTATGGGTACAGCAACGGTGCAGCTCAATACGCGAATAGATCCTATGCTCAAAGCTGGTGGCGATGCGGTCCTAACTCGCAATGGATTGGGGCCGAGCGATGCCATTCGTGCGCTTTGGGCCTATCTCGTCGAACATCAAACGTTGCCGGGATTTATGGTGGCGGGCAAGCGCGAGGCGCCCCGTGCGGAGAGTCTGGCCGAGCAGGGGTGTGGCCTAGCTTTTTCTTCGTTGGGGCTAAGTGCATCGGATTTTGCGCCAGCTGGATCATCTGCGGAAGACTGGGATGTCGTACGAGATGATATGTATGACGCGATGATTGCCGACATTGAGGCGAATTGCCGATGATTGAGGCAAAGCGTCTCTTGGTAGACACGAACGTTTGGCTCGATTATTACCTGCAAGAGGGGGCGTTCGACGAAGCGAAAAGATTGGTTGAACTGGCCGAGGCAGGAACGATTGACCTTCTGTATGCGCCAACGACGGCAAAGGATGTGTTCTATATTTTGCCTCGGCGGCTGGCCCGGCGGAATGCGAATGGGATTAACGTGTCGTTTGCCTCGGCGTCATGGGCCTGCATCGAGCACATGATGCAGGTGGCAACCGCCTCTCCGCTTTCGTTGGCAGAGTGCGAGATGGCGCGCATGCTTGGCAAGCGTATGCCGGATCTTGAAGACAACCTCATCGTTGCTTCGGGCGAGACGGCAGATGTTGACTACGTGGTCACGAGCGACCGGCGCATGCTGGAGGCGATGCCCGAAGTTTGTCTGACGCCTGCCCGCGCACTCGATATGATTGGAATCCTCGACTAACCTTGCCTGTCTCGTTTCGCTATCATATGGGGCATTGTGAACCTCGTGCAACTTTGGAGGACGGTATGGCGGATAACGCCGAGATGCTATTCTCACCTGAGCTGGTGTTTTTTGATTGGGAGTGTGCGACGCCGGGCGAGGTGTTTGCGCAGCTCGAGAGCAAGCTCGCCCCGCGCGGCTACATTGCGTCCGGTTGGCTTGATGCCGTCCGCACGCGCGAGGATGCCTATCCCACGGGCCTTGCCATGCCGGCGGCCAACATCGCCATCCCACATACTGATCCCGGATTTGTGGCTAAGCCCTATATCGCGGTGGTAAAACCTGCTGCGCCTGTGACATTCAATGCTATGGCAGGCATGGGTGCTCCCGTGCCGGCACAGATCATCATCAATCTGGGCATTGCCGAGCCGGGCGGTCAGGTCGAGGCCCTGCAAGCGCTCATGAATATCTTTATGGATGCCGACGCCGCAGCCGATGTGCTCGGCCAGGCCGCACCCCAGGGCGTGGTCGACGCCATCCGCCGCCACTTCTAAGGTGGAGCTAAGCTGGCACTTGGGAACTGTCCCTAACTGCCAGCACAAAAGGAACGTTCCTAACTGCCGACTGCCGGGTATGTCCCCTTTGCACCAAAATGGTGCAGATTAACCTGTGTCCCATGCACCAGGTGTGCTGTGGGGGCTGCGTTGTGACACAATGGCGTTTGTTCGATTCGTGATGCGAAAGGCCAAACATGGCAAATAAGAAAAAGAACCCCGAGGTCGCGCCGACGCCCGAGCAACAGGCTCGCGCCACCTCCAGCTCTCGTAAGAAGCAGCGCAAGACCTATGTGTCCAAGACCGTCAAGATCATCCTGGTGGTCATCGGCGTGCTGGCGATGCTGCTTTCCGTCTCGGCCATGGCGTGCTCCGGCCTGATGTCGCAGTCCGAAAGCGCCAGCTCGGGCTATAAGCTCACTGGCGGCGTGGCTGCTACCATCAATGGCACCAACCTCACCGAGGACACCGTGACCAAGCAGATTATGAGCATGCGTACGTCCTACGGCTACACCAAGGACAAGGACTGGGCGCAGTACCTGGTCGACAACGACCTCACGCCCAAGAAGTATCGCAAGCAGCTCATCGACTCCTACACGCAGCAGATTCTGCTCCAGCAGGCGCAGAAGGAAAACGGCGTGACGGTGTCGGACGAGGAGGTCGAGAAGGCATGGAAGGACGCGTGCAAGAGCGCGGGCGGTGCCAAGGCCTTTAAGAAGACCCTTAAGACCTACGGCTATACCGAGGACACCTACAAGGACTCGCTCAAGGAGAGCCTGGCACAGCAAAAGCTCAAGGATGCCGTGGCACCCACCAGCAAGCCCAAGGACAGCGAGATCGTCGATTACATCAACGAGAACCTGTCTAACTACAACGATGCCCGCCGCTCGTCGAATATCCTGATCAAGGTTGATTCCGACGCATCTGACGAGGACAAGGCCGCCGCCAAGGCCAAGGCACAGGAGTGCCTGGACAAAATCAACTCCGGCGAGCTGAGCTTTGAGGATGCCGTGAAGCAGTATTCCGACGACACCGGCTCCAAGGAGAAGAAGGGCGATGTGGGTTGGGATAAGCTCACCACCTTCGTCGACAGCTACCAGACGGCGCTCGAGGGGCTCAACAAGGGCGATGTGAGCGACGTGATCGAGTCGACGTACGGTTACCACGTCATCAAGTGCACCGACTACTTCCATGTCGATAGCCAGGTCGATGACATCAAGCAGGTACCCAAGGACATCAAGAAGCATGTCTCTAACGTGGTAAAGACGCAGGCGGCAAGCACCGCGTACAGCGAGTGGCTGGAGCAGTACAAGAAGGACGCCGACATTACCGTCAACCCCATGCCCAAGGACGTACCCTATAACGTGAGTCTGAAGGGCGTCACCAAGAGCTCGACCGACGATTCGTCGACGACTGAGTAATCATGGGACGGTGCTCGCGCGAGTGCCGCCCATACTATTGAGGAGGATTTGCAGATGACCAACGAAGAGCTGCAGAAGGAAATGATCGCCGCCATGAAGGCCAAGGACAAGGTTCGCCTGTCTATCATTCGCCAGGTCAAGGCCGAGGTGAAGAATATCGAGGTTAACGAGCGCCGCGACGTGACCGAGGAAGACGTCAACAGCATGATCAAGCGTCTGATTAAGCAGACGAGCGAGACGCTGGAGATGTCCATTAAGGCCGGTACCGACCAGGAGCGTACCGACAACCTGACCGAGCAGGTCAAGATTCTGGAGAGCCTGCTGCCTGCGCAGGTTTCGGGCGAGGAGCTCGAGGCCCTGATCGAGCAGGTTATCGCCGAGCTGGGCGCGACCTCTAAGAAGCAGATGGGCCAGGTTATGGGTGCACTCGGCAAGGCCACCGGCGGCAACTTCGACAAGCCGGCAGCAGCAAAGATCGTCGGAGCCAAACTCGCGTAATTTGTTACGCGGTTTTACCAAACCGCGCAACGGCTCGACGCTGCAAACCCGTATACGCGGCAATCTGACGTTCAATTTCAAGGGCGCGACCATAAGGTCTGCGCCCTTTCATTTCACGTCACCTTGCTTGCGTGTACGGGTTTTCGCTGACTTATGCTCAACAAGGGCGGTTGTATTATTTTGGGCGTTCATTGGGGACAGACTTAAATGAGTAGGTACTCATTGGGTACTCATTTAAGTCTGTCCCCAATGAACGCCCAATGACCAGGGGGAAGGTTGCGGGTTCTTTACGGGAATGTAGTGTGGGCTGCGGAAACGTGGTTCTTTCCGTACAATAGTTCAACTCGTGTAAACGCAGGGAAGGGACATTCATGGCAGACATGATCGAGATTAAGCATCTCAACAAGTACTTTGGCGACCTGCATGTGCTCAAAGATATCAATCTCACCGTCAAGCGCGGCGAGAAGCTCGTAATGATCGGGCCTTCCGGCTCGGGTAAGTCGACGCTCATCCGTTGCGTTGATTATCTGGAGGAGCCCACGTCGGGCGAGGTCATCATCGACGGTACGCCGCTCACCAAAAAGAACCACCTGGAGATGGCTCGCAAGTATAGCTCCATGGTGTTTCAGCAGTTCAACCTGTATCCCAACATGACGGTGCTGGGCAACCTGACACTCGCGCCCATCAAGCTGCAAAAGAAGAGCAAGGAGGAGGCGACCGAGATCGCCATCGCCGCGCTCAAGCGCGTCGGCATGGCGCATAAGGCCGGCGAGTATCCGCAGAACCTCTCGGGCGGTCAGCAGCAGCGTATCGCCATCGCCCGTGCCCTGTGCACCAAGCAGCCCATCATCCTGTTTGACGAGCCGACCTCGGCGCTCGACCCCGAAATGGTCCAGGAGGTTCTGGACGTTATGATTGAGCTCGCGCAGGAGGATATCACCATGATCTGCGTGACGCATGAGATGGGCTTTGCGCGCCAGGTGGCCGACCGCGTCATCTTTATGGAGGACGGCCGCATTCTGGAGGAGGGCACGCCTGAGCACTTCTTCGATAACCCCGAGAACCCGCGCTGTCGCGAGTTCCTGTCCAAGATTCTGCACTAGGCGCGGTGATGGACATGACGGATATGACGAGGGCGGCCGTGTCGCGCCGTCACTTTTTGCAGCTGGCGGGTGCCGGCATGCTTGCGCTGACGGGGACCGCGCTTACCGGTTGCGGCAACTCCACCAGTGGCGAGGGCTCCGACAAGGGGTCCAAGCTTGCGGCCATTAAGTCGCGCGGCCATCTGAATGCCGGCGTTAAGAAGGATGTTCCCGGCTACGGCTATTACGACACCGCCAAGGGCCGCTTTGAGGGCATGGAAGTCGATTTGTGCTACCAGATCGCCGCTGCCGTCTTTGGCGTGAGCTACAAGGAGGCCCGCGCCCAGGAGCTTGTCGAGTTTACCGACGTAACGCCCAAGACACGCGGCCCGCTGATCGATAACGGCCAACTCGACGTGGTCGCGGCGACCTACACCATCACCGACGAGCGCAAGAAGAGCTGGGATTTCTCGACGCCGTACCGCACCGACTACGTGGGGCTCATGGTCAAGAAGCGTTCGGGCTTTACCTCGATTGAGGACCTGGACGGCAAGGTCATCGGTGTGAGCCAGGGTGCTACCACGCAGGGCCTGATCGAGCAGATGATCAAGGACAACGGCTTTAGCTGCAAGCCCGAGTTTAGGGCCTTTAGCGGCTACCCCATCATCAAGAGTTCGCTCGACGCCGGCAATATCGACGTCTTTGCCATGGACCGCTCCACGCTGGCCGGTTACATGAACGAGACCGTTGAGCTGCTGCAGCCCGAGGTCAAGTTTGGTGAGCAGGGCTACGGCGTGGCGACCAAGAAGGGCTGCGACCTTTCGGCCGTGGTCGATCAGGTGATTTGTGATCTCCTGGCCGATGGCTGGCTCGACCAAGAGGTCAAGACCTGGGGTCTTGTATAGGCGCATCGTCCAAGGAAGGAATCAAATGCTCGAAGGATTGTTTGACGCCGACCGCTGGTCGACGACATTTCAAAACATGGGGCCCTTCTGGGAGGGCTTTGGCGTGACACTGCAGGTGGTCGTTGCCGGTCTGCTGCTGTCGCTGGTGCTGGGCACGCTGCTTGGCGTGTTCTCTACCACTCGCTCGCGCGTGCTGCGCGCCATAAGCCGTGTGTACGTGGAGTTTTATCAGAATACCCCGCTGCCCGTGCAGGTGCTCTTTATGTACATGGCCGGTCCGCAGTTTTTGCAGGCCATAACCGGTGCCGACCAGCCGGTGCGCATCGCGCCGTTCGTGCTGGGCTTCTTGGGCGTGGGCCTGTATCACGCGGCCTACATTTCGGAGGTCATCCGCACCGGTATCGAGGCGGTTCCGCGCGGTCAGATGGAGGCGGCCCAGAGCCAGGGCTTCACCCGTGCGCAGGCATACTGGTACATCGTGCTGCCCCAGACGTTCAAGATCATTCTGCCGCCGCTGTGTAACCAGGCGCTCAACCTGGTCAAGAACACGTCGGTGCTGGCGCTTGTGGCCGGCGGCGACCTTATGTACCGTTCCGACAACTTTGTGAGTCTGTACGGTTACCTGCAGGGATACATCGTCTGCTGCCTTATGTACTTCATCATCTGCTTTCCGCTCGCCATGCTGGTGCAGTGGCTCGAGCGCCGCTCCAAGGAGCGTCCGCGCGGCGTGAGCCTGGCCGAGCTGGGGCTCGACAACGTAGAGGAGGCCTAGCGCATGGAAATCTTCAACGCGACCAACCTGCTCTACATTTGGGGCGGCTTTGTTAAGACAATCGAGATCTCGGCGCTGTCGATCTTTTTCTCGCTCATCTTTGGCACGGTGCTGGCGCTCGTTAAAAGTTATGCGCCCCGCCCGTTCCGTATTTTGGTAAGCGCCTATATCGAGCTGTTCCGCTGCACGCCAAACCTGCTGTGGATCCTGTTTATCTACTTTACGGTGCAGGGTTTGGACATTGTGATTTCGACCATCGCCTTTACGCTGTTTACCAGCGCTGTTATGGCCGAGATTGTGCGCGGCGGTCTCAACTCGATTCCGCGTGGCCAGTTTGAGGCGGCGCAGAGCCAGGGCTTCGGCTTCTTTGCCACCATGCGCTACATCATTCTGCCGCAGACGTTTAAGACGATCATTCCAGCGCTGTTTAGTCAGTGCACGACCGTCATCAAGGACAGCTCGTATCTTTCGGGCATTAACGTGGCCGAGCTCATGTACACGGCAAACGTCGTGATGGCCCACGCGATCGACCTGTCGCAGGTGCTTATGCTCTACGGCCTGGTGTTTGCGATGTACTTTGTGCTCAACTTTGGTATCTCATTGCTGGTGAGGGCATATCAGCGCCGTATTGTGGCAGCGTAGAATGTGGCAAAGGGATAGCCCCTTTGTCACACAGAGAAAGGAATCGCGATGAGCGATCTGGAGAACAAGAAGAGCCCCGTGGTCATTACCATCGCGCGCGACTTTGGTGCCGAGGGCCACGAGATTGGTCGCATGCTTGCCGACGAGTTGGGGATTCCACTGTATGACAACGAGCTGCTGGTGCGCGCATCGCTGCGTGCGGGTGAGTCGCTCGATAAGATGGCCGCCTATGACGAACGTCTGGCCGTGGAAAACATGGCGTTCCTGCCCGACCGCTACGACGCGCGCTCGTACTCGGACAAGTTGTTCCAAAAGATGAGCCAGGTGATTTTGGATCTGGGTGAGACCGAGAGCTGCATTATCGAAGGCCGCCTGTCCGATTACCTGCTGCGTAACAACCCCAACCACATTGCCGTATTGGTGACCGCTCCCTTTGAGGACCGCGTCGAGATCGTGCGCAAGAAGCGCGGTCTTAACAAAAAGAAGGGCGCCAAGCTGGTCAAGCAGCAGCAGAAGGCGCGCGAGGCGTTCTATAAGCGCTACAGCGCCGGAAAGTGGAAGATGACGAGCGGTAAGGATATCGTTGTCAACCGCGCCAAGTTGGGACGCGAAGGCTGTAAAGACGTCATTGCCGCTGCCTACCGCTACAAAGTGGCGCAGCTCGAAGGCTAGCCGATCAAAACCACCACAAAGGGGACAGCACCTTTGTGGTGGTTTTTGTTTTAGGCAGAGGGGAAGGCTTTGGCGAGACCGGCGCGCGTCTGCGTGTCGGTCTTTTGGTAGATAGAGCTCAGGTGGCGCTGCACCATGCGCATCGAGATACCGAGCTCCTCGGCGACCTGCTTGAGCGGGCGTTCATCCTGGGTCACGGCTATGAGCACGTCGACTTCGCGCGGGGTGAGGGCGTGGTTGGCGATGAAGGCCTGGCGCTGCTCCTCGACGGTGGGCGCGGCGAGCACTTCTTCTGCCAGCTGCTCGCGCTCGCGCTCCTGCTCGGTTTGGGGTAGGCGGAACAGGCCGGCTGCCACGAATGCCGCGCAGGCGGCGACGAGCAAAACGAGCGCACCGATCATGATGAGGGCAACGTTGCCCGAGGTCACAAGGGCAAGCGAGATGCCCGATGTAGTGAATGCGCATGCATTGTTGGCGGCGCGTCCCATGCCGGCCCAGAGAGCGGGCGCATGCATGTGCGGTGCCAGCTGTGTAAAGGTGGCGGTAAAGAACGTGACAAAAAAGCCCGAGCTCAGGTAAAAGACGACAAGGCCCAGGTTGGGATCGGCACCGGCCTCGACGGCCAGGATGGAAATGGTCGAGAGCACGGCAATGCCGAGCATGACAAGCCCCATGTATCGGCGCTCGGCAAGATCAAAGATAAGACCGGCGGCAAGGCCGCTTGCCGCCAAAAAGAGGCGCGGCCAGGTCTGCACGGCAATGGTGCCGTGGGCGTTGGAGAGTGTGACCACGTTGTCGAGGGTCGAGAACAAGCAGGCAAGAATCATGACGAGCGCGATGCTCCAGCATGCCTGTTTGGCGAGGGCATGAGAGGGCTCAACAAAGGGATTGATGGCGGGGCTGGAGCTCTCGGCAGCCTTTTGGGGAACGACGCTGAGGGCGGAGATGGCGATCGTCGCTGTGCCAAGGACGATGAGCTCTGCGATACCGCCGCAATTGAGCAGGTTGACGGCGAACTGCATCAGGATGCCCGCGGCATAGGCCGCTCCCGCACCGGTGGCGAGCTTGGGATCATCCTGAAATGCCAACGAAAAGGCGTGGTGAGTGGCGGCGCCCAGCAGGCCGAGTCCAAAGAACGCCACGCACCCCAGAATCTCGAGGGCAAGCGGGCCCGTGGGGGACTGGATCTGGGTCAATCCCAGGATGGCGACGGGAACAGCGGCGTTGGCGGCTGCCAATGAGTGGCCTTTGCGCTGTGCGAGCCCGAGCAGCGGCGCATATCCGATAAAGCCGAGTACACTCGCGCCCAGAATAAAGCCCTGTGCGATCACAACGCGTTCGGCACCGGCGAGCAGCCCGACGTTGACGTCGAAGCGAAACTCGGCGGCAAGGAAGGCGAAGGTAAACAGTGCGAGTGCCAGAAGCGCGTTGATTTTAGGCTTGCTCAGATTCAAGGACAGTCCTTTGGGTGGACGGAATAGTCGTGTCCTCGATTGTAGCGTCCCTGGGACGCGTGTGACGACAACGAAATCATATTGAATTAAACCGCAGGTAGAGGCCTAGGTTCGCATCTACGAACCTAGGCATATGGAGTCATTTGGCACATCTTGGTGGTACAGGACCGCCACAAAGGGGACAGGCACCTTTGTGGCGGTATGTCCCTACGACCAAGGAGGCCGTTATGAACGGAAGTCACTTCGATAAGCAAACTCAGCGTGAGCGCACCTGCTCGCTGGTTCACGGTACTTGGCGTTGTGTGGGTGCCAAAATCGCTTGCGCCGGCGCGTGTGCGCTTATGGTCGGTCAGTTGCTGCTGCCGAGCGTGGCGCTGGCGACGGAATGCGCCGATCCCGCCGCTGGGACGGATGAGGTTGCCGCGGCTCCGGTGACGCCGACGGTTGCGGAGGATGCGGCCGCAACGACCGCGCCTGCAACCGATGCTGCTCCGGCGGCGCAAGCCACCGCTGAGCCTCAGCAGACGGCCCCGACTGGCGCCACCGATGAATCCAACGATGCGGCACCCGCTGAACAAAATACTCCCAGCGACAACGCCGCCACGCCGGCGAATGACGCCATCATGCCCCGCGGTGTGACTGATGTTGTTGGCGGCAGCGACGTTAGGGTCAATACGACCGTGGTTTCCCGCTACACGGACTGCGCGCTTCCGAGCAATGTCACACTCGAAAAGGGCCAGTCGTATACCTATGATTTTCCCGATGTTGAGGGCGGCATGCCGGATGAGCCGCTCTGCGAACTTGTCGAAACCAAGTACTACCGGGCCGATGCTGCTTCGGGCACCCTGGCTGAAGTCCAGGACACATCTATGTCCGATGTGACGGCCCGCTTTGAGCCTGTTGGCGATTACATGAGGCTGACGCTGACCTTTACGGGTGGCGCGGCAGGCGGCTCGTATCGACTCACGCGCAATGAGGCTCTCTATATTGGCACGGCACTGGAGTATACCGGAACTGACTATGAAGGCAGCTCGACTATCCTCAACGAAACCAGGTACGATTATTACCTCCGCTACGTCATCAAGAGCGAAATTACGCTCGTTGCATCGGAAAACGAAGCCCTCCATAACCTGGACGTCAACGACGTGAAGACCGACTACGCGCCCGGCGAGGCGCCGCGCGCGACCGCGACGATCCCCGCTGCTGACGCCGACAAGTACGAGATCGCCTATGAGTGCTGGGAAGAGATGGAGCTCGATATGGAATCCGGGGAGTCGGTACCCGTTGCCTTCTGGTATTCCGACCCCGCGAAGTACACGCCGGGCATGAAGAAGATTGACCACTTCGAAGAGGGAAAGTTCTACATGTACTCCGTTGAGCTGAGGCTCAAGGGCGACAATACCGTGGCCGATGACTGCAATATGAACGTCAACGGTCATTGGGCGCACCACATCAAGACCGTCAACGGCGTCTTCGCGCCAAACGCTGACAATATGCTGTGCGAGCAGCCGATCGACGAATGGCGGGCCATCGACGTTATCGAGATCAACGGTGCCACGACCACCTTCAAGGCGGGCGATAAGCCGGTCTTTACGGCGAATGTTCCGACGGGCTCCAACTCCCTTCCTCAGTGTGAGTTCTGGACGGGCAGCGATGGCAGCGAAGTGAACTCTCAGAAGTTCTGGGATCAGAACATCACGAACCACATCGATGCCTTTAAGCCTGGCGTGACCTATCGCTACGGCATCTACCTTAAGTCGGCGCGCGGCTTCTACTTTACGCCCAACACCAAGCTGGTGATCAACGGCCAGGAGTGCGGCTACCAGGTCGCGGATAGCGTATCCGATGAGGACAGCGGCTGGATTTACACCCTGTGGCTCAACACCGATCTGACCTTTACGCTTGAAGCCACGCCGACTCCCGATCCGCAGCCTACGCCGGATCCCAAGCCGACACCGCAGCCTGAGGTTAAGCCCGAGACCAAGCCCGAAGTGAAGCCCGAGACCAAACCCGCGGCCAAGTCGGCCACGACAACCGCCACGACCAAGACGGTTGAGAAAACCACGCAGGCCAAGAAGAGCGATGCTGTCCTGGCTACCACGGGGGATACCACCGCGATGACGGTCGCCGCCCTAGGCATCGCCGGCGCAACCGTCGCCGCCGCCGGCCTCGCCGCGACAAAGCGCCGCAAACGTTAGAGCTGGGTGACGGCTCTCGTTCTCGGCCTCAGCAAAATCTCAATCTGTAACACCAAACTGCCCAAAACGCCTCTAGATGTTACAGATTGAGATGAACCGAATGGCCGCCAATCTAATGTCTCGATCTGTAACACCAAGCGGGGAATTTGACCTCTAACTGTTACAGATTGAGACAAAGCGGGGGCGGCTGGCACAATATCTCGATCTGCAACAACTACAAGGCTCAACGGGCTCCAGGTGTTACAGATTGAGACAAAACGAGCAAACAAGTCCCAAACCACCACAAAAGTGCCTGTCCCCTTTGTGGTGGTTTGGGCGGCCGGCATAGAAAAAGTCCCCGCCGGGCGTGTGCTCGACGGGGACTTTGCCGTTTGATGGCTAACGCTGAGGGTGACTACTCGCCCAGCAGGCTCTTGGTGATGGAAGCGGCGGCCTTCTTGCCGGCGCCCATCGCCAGAATGACCGTAGCGGCACCGGTGACGATGTCGCCGCCAGCCCAGATGCGGGGATCGGTGGTCTGGCCGGTCTCCTCGTCGGCGACGATGTAGCCCCACTTGTTGAGCTCCATCTTGCCGCCGATCTTCTTTGCGAAGGGGTTGGCGTTGGTGCCGATAGCCGAGATTGCGACGTCGCAGGGGATCTCCTCGATGGCGCCCTCGATGGGCACCGGGCGACGACGGCCGGACTCGTCGGGCTCGCCGAGCTCCATCTTCTGGACCTTGACGGCGCACACGGAGCCGTCCTCGCCAGCGACAAACTCGAGCGGGGAGACGAGCGGCAGAACCTCGACGCCCTCGGCCTTGGCGTGGTGCAGCTCGGCACGACGGCAAGGCATCTCATCCTCGGTACGACGGTAGGCGATGATGGCGTGCTCGGCGCCCAGGCGCTTGGCGGTACGGACGGCGTCCATAGCCACGTTGCCGCCACCAAAGACAACGACGTTCTTGCCGTGCTTGGTGGGGGTGTCGTACTCGGGGAACTTGTTGGCCTTCATCAGGTTCACGCGGGTCAGGTACTCGTT
>CABQNA010000001.1 GCA_902465425.1 uncultured Collinsella sp. | reverse complement strand
GGGTCAGCCCGTGGGAGGCCAGGGCGCCGCTGACCGGTGGACGGCACCGAGCCGTCATTGGGAATGTAGAAGGGGGAGGCCTCGCGGCCTCCCCCTTTTTTGCGTTTACCGGGCATAAATGACTCATTTACGCCAGACGATTTAATTCTTTTTGGTATTGAGCTTTTATTTAAAGAAAATAAAACGAATAACAAGGGCAACTGCTATGGCTGCAATGATCAAAAGCAGGATTGTCAGTCGATGCTGCTTGCGTCGTTTACTTGATGAAACGAAGATTGATTTTCCCTGTTTTGGCGTTTCGAGATAGCGAGCCGAATGCGTCAAGGTTTGCTTTGGTCGAGGACCTCTTTGTTGATGAGCGGCGGATGCTTTCATCGGCTCATCACTAGCTGCGCTGTTTTTAGATAATGGTGCGTCTTTCAGATATACAGGGTCTCCCGAGGCGACGCCCATATGTTTACGTCCCGTTTGGGCATCCTCGAGCGTTTGATATCGATTTCTCGTCACATACTCGGGCTCCGGATCATTAATGGGCTCTTGCGAGATGTGGGGGCGATGGAACCGTGGCGGCTGCGTGGAAGTATCTTCCCCCTGCGTCGGCATAAACATATTGTTCTGGTTTTGGTCGTCCATGATGCCCTTTAGCTCGTTACCAACAACGTGTACGCGCTCATTGTAAGCCCCTTGTTATTTGTAGCTGGGGACATACTCGGTATTTAAGCTCTGGTTCAAAGAACCTTAACCTTCCTAAAACCTGAGTCATACGCACTTAGATATGCTTATAGTACTGGACTCAAAAAACTTTATAGTCGATGTATATATGAGCACTGGGTGGGCATATATAAGAGCGTCAAAAGAAGTCCCAGTCACCTAGAAGATGACTCGGCAGTCCTATAAAGGAGTGGTAAACATGGCAAGCATGGTTCCTTATCGTTCGGTTTTTGGCGTTCGTCCCTCTGCAAGCTCGCTGTTCGATCTGTTTGATGATATGAGCGACCTAGCGAACAGCTCGATTGCCTCTAAGGCGTTCCCCGTTGACGTTGAGGATAAGGGCGATGGCTATGAGGTCAAGGCTTATCTGACCGGCGTCGCCAAGGACGATATCGATGTCGAGCTTAACGAGGGCCGTCTGTCCATTAGCGTGAATGTCGAGGAAGACGAGGAGAACGAGGGCAAGAACTTCCTGCAGAAGGAGTTCAGCTCGTACAGTGCGACGCGTGGCGTGTATCTTAAGGACGCTTCGAGCGAGGGCCTCTCGGCTAAGTACGCTGACGGCATCCTGACCGTTACGGTTCCCAAGATCGTCGAGAAGAAGAACGTTACGAAGATCTCCATCGAATAACTTCGTTGGTGTTCTTCGCTATTAAAAGACAACAAAAGGGGCTGGGAAGCGATTCCCGGCCCCTTTTGCTGTTTAGGACAGTCTATTGAATGGTTGCTGGCCGATACTGGCTTGCGGGGCGTATCGAGAGTTTTCGCGATCCTTGGAGAAGGGTGGCGGAGCTGCCGAGCTCGTCATCCAGGGTTGCGGCCAGAGCTTTGGCATAGCTTTTGACGGTAAGGCTCGGACGATTGTTATCTTGGCTGATATGCATGGCAATGAGCTGTTCGGTGCGATCGGTAACAAGTTCGCGCGCGGCTTCGGCGGCTTGGCCATTGGAGAGGTGTCCCCTTGCAGACAGGATGCGCTCCTGAAGAAAGCGGGGATATTCTCCCTCGCGCAGCATGGTCGCATCGTGGTTGCTTTCGAGCGCGAGGACTCGACAATCTTTGAGGGTGTTCATGGCTTGGCTCGATAGCTCTCCGGTGTCGGTGGCAAAGCCGATGGAATCATCGAGAGCATTGAATCGATAGCCGACTGGATTGATGACATCGTGTGATGTTGAGTAGGTTTGCACGTGGATGCCGGCAATGGAAAGGGTGTCACCGGGATCGAATTCCTCGACAGGCAGATGCGAAAGATTTTCTTTGTTCGAAAGAGTGCCCCTGCTGGCAAAGAGGGGGCCGTGCCAGTGCTTGCACCAGACATCGAGGCCCTTGATGTGATCGCTATGCTCATGAGTAATGAGAAGAGCCGAGACGTTGTCAGCCGAGAGCCCCAGTTCTGCCATGCGCTTTAATGTCTCGCGGCGAGACAGTCCGTCATCGACCATAATGAGCCCCTGCGGGCCCTCGATGAGCGCGCAGTTGCCTTTAGAGCCACTGCCGAGGATATGAAGGTGCAGACGAGACATAAGATTCCAAAGGATACAATGGGTGCGGACGAATAGAGGAGGAAGCAAATGCCTACGGTATCTCAGCATTATGGACACCATGCCGTGCCTGGGGCAGTCGATGAGACCCGAACGAGGCAGCAGGCTGCTCCTGTCGTGCTCATGGTATCAGGCGGCGCGGACTCGACGGCACTGCTTCTTATGGCGTGCACATCAAAGCTGGATATCCAAGACGGGCGCGGTGTTGCCCCCATTGCTCGCGAGCGCCTGCATGTGCTGCATGTAAACCATCATCTGCGCGGCAAGGCGTCCGATGGCGACGAGGCCTTTGTGCGTGAGCTCTGCGCGAAATATGGTTTACCGCTGTGCGTGGAGCACGCTTATTTTGATGGGGAGTCGGGCAATATTGAGGCCGCGGCCCGCGAAGTGCGCTATGCCGCGGCGCGGAGGTATGTTCGCGAGCTCTGCGCCCAGACGGGGGCACCGCGAACGGCGGCTCGTATCTGCACCGCGCACACGTCTTCGGATCGCGCGGAAACGTTTTTGATGAACGCGATTAAGGGTTCGGGGCCCGCTGGCCTATCGAGCATTCCTCGCCGGAGGAATATCGTGGTACGTCCCTTGCTCGACCTAACTCATGGCGAGCTCGTGGGCTATCTACAGGTACATGGTCAGCCGTGGCGTGAAGACGAGAGCAATGAGGATATCTCGTATCTGCGAAACTACGTGCGCCATCGAGTAATGCCAGTGGTGGCGCAGCGCAACGCGAGCGTCTGCAAGACGATTGGCGCCGCCTGCGAGATCTTAGGCGATGAGGACGCGTTTTTGTCTCAGCTTTCGGCACAGGCGTTTCGAAGCTGTTTGCGCAAAGAGGCAGCGGGTGCGCTGGTGCTCGATGCCAGGCGCCTGGCTGCGGCCGAGGTGGTAATCGCGCGGCGCATCGTGCGACTGGCGATTAAGCGCATCGATCCGGACGCTCGTCCCGAGATGCGACATGTGGAGCGAGTCCTTTCCTGCGTTGCCGAGGGCACCGGCTCGGTCACGCTTCCGGCGGGGATTGACGCACGCATTGAGTTTGGCATGCTGGCGTTTAAGGCGCCGGCGGCTCGCGAGGGCCTGGTCGCGGACTGGGTTACCGTACCCGGTCGTTTGCCGTTGGGCGGGGGACGTATGCTGGTCACAGAACCGATGGCTGTTGAGCCGGGATGCAATATCGTGCGCCGCGCCCGTGAGCTTGCGGCTGCCGGGGAAGTGACAGCTTTGGTAGACGCGGCTGCCCTGGGTTTTGCCGACAGCGATAGTGAGCGGATCCTGTCGGGCTCGCGTGGCGAGATCCCTGCCGAGGCGCGATTGGCGCGCCTGTGGGTGGACGGTCCCGCGCCGGGAGACGTGATGTGCCCGTTAGGGATGAGTGGCCGAAGCAAGAAAGTATCCGATTTGCTAGGTGAGGCTCGCATTCCCGTTTCCGAGCGCGCCGGCGTGCCCATGGTGAGGACGGCGCCGGGGGGTGCCGTGGTGTGGGTCGCCGGAGTTCGCGCGGACGAGCGTTTTAAGTGCACGGCCGCAACGCGCGTGGCATATCTGCTCCGCGTGGTCGATGCGGAATAGCGTCCCACGCCTGCTATTCTGTGCGACGTTGACGGTATTCCCGCGCTGATGGCGCACGGGCTGGTAAATTTACCCCGTGCGCTGCTAGAATGTGTAGTTCGCGTCCATACGGCGGTGTGTGGGCGATAAGCACAAGAAAGGGTTGTCATGACTTCTCAACATCCGGATATCGAGAAGGTTCTGTTCACGCAGGAGGATATCGACGGTATCGTCTCTCGCCTGGGCGAGGAGATTACGCGCGACTACGCGGGTAAGGATCTGGTGCTGATTGCGGTCCTGCGCGGCGCCGTGGTCTTTATGGGCGACCTGATGCGTAAGATCGAGCTGCCGACCAACATCGATTTCATGGCTGTTTCGAGCTACGGCGACGGTGTGAAGTCCTCGGGTATCGTGCGTATCATTAAGGACCTGGATATCGACATCCGCGGTCGCGACGTGCTGATCGTCGAGGACATTCTGGACTCGGGCCTGACGCTCAAGTATCTGATGAAGAACCTCGAGAGCCGCAAGCCCGCTTCTCTGGAGGTCGCCGCCTTCCTGTGGAAGGACGTTGAGGACCGCGTCTCGGCCATCACGCCCAAGTATGTTGGAACCCATTGCCCCGATGCCTTTGTGGTGGGCTACGGCCTCGACTATGCCGAGCGCTATCGCAACCTTCCGTATCTGGGCATTTTGAAACCGGAGGTTTATTCGTAAGATGCCCGACGACCGTAACGACAACAATTCCCAGACTCCCCGGGACCCAAAGATCCCGGGGATGCCCGGAGGCAAGAAGCCCACGCGTACGGGCTGGCTGTATTTTCTTTTGGCTTGCGCGCTTCTGGGCTATGCCTTCTTTAATATGGGTTCCGGCTTTGCCAGCTCCAGCAATACCGTTAAGCTCGCGACGAGCGAGATGGTCAGCGCCATCAAGCAGGATCGCGTCGAAGATCTGACCTATACGGTTCAAGACGGAAGCGTGACGGGTCATTACTGGAAGACAAAAAAGGACAAGGGCGATACGAGCGAGCTCAAGAGCTTCTCTTCGACCTATGTCGGCTCCGATTCGCTTGCCGAGCTCATGGCGGAGCACCCCGATACCAAGTACATCGTCAACACCAACGATCCCGATTTTTGGGGCGACTTGGCGATGAGTGTGCTTCCGACGATCGCCCTTATCGCCATCATGTTCTACTTTATGCGCCAGATGATGGGCGCCAACAACAGGAACATGCAGTTTGGCAAGACCAACGCCAAGACCAACGAGGCCACACGCCCCAAGGTCAAGTTTGAAGACGTTGCCGGAGTGGACGAGGCAGTCGAGGAGCTCGAGGAGATCCGTGACTTTTTGAGCGATCCGGATCGCTATCGCAAGCTGGGCGCCAAGATCCCACGTGGCGTGTTGCTGGTTGGCCCTCCGGGCACCGGTAAAACGCTGCTGGCCAAGGCCGTTGCCGGCGAGGCGGGCGTGCCGTTCTTTAGCATCTCGGGTTCCGACTTTGTCGAGATGTTCGTAGGTGTCGGCGCCAGCCGTGTGCGTGACCTCTTTAAGGAGGCCAAGTCCCAGGCCCCGTCGATCATCTTCATCGATGAGATCGATGCCGTGGGACGTCAGCGCGGAGCTGGCTTGGGCGGCGGTCACGACGAGCGCGAGCAGACGCTCAACCAGCTGCTGGTCGAGATGGACGGCTTTGAGGAAAGCGAGTCGGTCATCCTGATCGCTGCGACCAACCGTCCTGACATCCTGGATCCGGCATTGCTGCGTCCCGGCCGTTTTGACCGTCAGGTTACGGTCGACCGTCCGGATGTGAAGGGCCGCGAGCAGATCTTGCGCGTGCATGCCGAGAACAAGCCGATGGACGAGGACGTTAAGTTTGAGAAGCTCGCCCAGATGACCGTTGGCTTTACTGGTGCCGATTTGGCGAACCTGCTCAACGAGTCTGCGCTGCTGGCCGCCCGCCGTCATCGTTCCGTGATCTCGATGGACGAGGTCGAGGAATCGATGGAGCGCGTGATTGCCGGACCGCAGCGCAGGGGTCGCGTGATGACCGAGGCCGAGCGCACCACGATTGCCTACCACGAGAGCGGTCACGCCCTGGTGGGCCACATCCTGGAGCACTCCGATCCGGTCCACAAGATCTCGATCGTCAGCCGCGGTCAGGCTCTGGGCTACACGCTGCAGCTTCCGCAGGAGGACCACTTCCTCAAGACCAAGAACGAGATGCTCGACGAGCTCGCCGTGTTCTTGGGCGGTCGCGTTGCCGAGGAGCTCATGTGCGATGACATTACGTCGGGCGCGAGCAACGATCTGGAGCGCGCAACCAAGATGGCGCGCGAGATGGTCACGCGCTTGGGCATGAGCGAGGAGCTGGGCACGCAAGTGTTTGGCGAGGCGCAACATCAGGTGTTCCTTGGTCGCGATTACGCCGATCACCAGGATTACTCCGAGGAGACGGCGCGCCGCATCGATATCGAGGTTCAGCGCATTATGCGTGAGGCCCACCGTCGTGCGGTCGAGATCCTGGACGCCCGTCGCGATCAGCTCGATCTGATGGCGAAGGTGCTGCTTGAGCGCGAGACCGTCGAAGGCGACGCCGTGAACGCCCTGCTCGACAACGAGTGGGAGGCCTACCTTGAGCGCGAGGACGATATCCTGGCGGCCAAGGAGGAGCGCAATGCCAAGGCGGCCGGCATGCCGACCAAGAAGCGCGCGCCTCGTATGAGCGAGGAGGAGCTGGCGGCTGATGCCGCGGCCTTTGCGCAGGCGGCCATGCAGGAGGATGCCGAAGCCGCATCCGATGGTGCTGACGATGACCATGCCGTCGCCGAAGCCGAAGCCGACGCCGACACCGACGCCGACAAATAGTCTTTGTGGCGAAAGCCTCCGCGGGGAAACCTGCGGAGGCTTTTCCTTTTGGCCGATATGGGGCCGTCTGTTGATTGGGGACAGACTTAAATGAGCGTTTTCACGCATTTAAGTCTGTCCCCAATTAACATTACTGCGGCACTTTGCTCGGCTAAAGCGTACAATAGCGCCTATGCGAAAGGGGAACAGATGATCAACGAAACTATGTATGCTCGCGGCGCGGAAAGCTCCATCATCCGTGAGATTTTTAGCTATGGCCTTGAGCGCAAGGCGCAGATCGGTGCGGAAAACGTATTCGATTTTTCGCTGGGCAATCCGAGCGTTCCGGCGCCCGCTGCTGTGGCTGAGTCGATTAAGAAGGCCCTGGAGCTGCCGAGCGACCAGCTGCACGGCTACACGCCCGCACCGGGCCTGCCGCAATGTCGTGCCGCTGTGGCCGAATCGCTCAACCGCCGCTTTGGCACGAGCTATGAGGGCAAAGACGTATTTATGACGGTGGGTGCCGCGGCTTCGCTCACCTGCACGCTCAACGCCGTTACGAACCCGGGCGACGAGGTTATTGTTATCGCCCCGTACTTTCCGGAGTATCGCGTTTGGATTGAGAAGGCCGGCTGTACGTGTGTTGAGGCGCTCGCCGATGAAGATGCGTTCCAGCTGAGCGTGGACAACGTGCTCAAGGCGATCAGCGATAAGACGGCGGCCGTCATCATTGACTCTCCCAACAATCCGACCGGTGCCGTATATACATGCGACACGCTGACGCGACTGGCCAATGTTCTGCGCGAGGCCAACGCTCAGCGCGATCCCGAGAATCCGATTATGCTCATCTCGGATGAGCCGTACCGCGAGATTGTGTACGGTGCCGAGGTGCCTTGGGTGCCCTCGATCTACGAGCACACCATCGTGTGCTACTCGTATTCCAAGTCGCTGTCGCTGCCGGGCGAGCGCGTGGGGTGGATCTTGGTTCCCAACACCAATCCGCAGGCTGCCCGTCTGATGCCGGCTGTTGCGGGTGCTGCCCGTACGCTAGGTTTTGTATGCGCACCGGCACTCTTCCAGCGCGTAATCATCGATTGCATCGATGAGCCGAGCGATGTCGAGGCCTATGCGCGCAACCGCACCGCGCTTACCGACGCACTAGCGGAGTACGGCTACACCTATGTTGAGCCGGATGGTGCATTCTACCTGTGGGTGAAGGCGCTGGAACCCGATGCGAATGCGTTTTGCGAGCGTGCAAAGAAGTATGAGTTGCTTGCGGTTCCCTCGGACAGCTTTGGTATGCCGGGTTGGTTCCGCCTGGGCTATTGCGTGAGTTACGAAACGATTATCAATTCGCTACCCGCTTGGAAACAGTTGGCGGACGAGTATCGTTAAAAGTAAAGCGCTCTGCCTACAATGTTTTACGTGAAACGGGGTTTGGTGTTAAGCCAGACCCCGTTGTCATGGACGTTGTGTCTTTGGGATGGAGTGGTTTTACGACTATCGAAGGCTATGCGTACAATGAATATAAGCGACGGCCGTGCCAGATAAGGAGACCTGATGCCCTACCTGCTTTCTTGTGACATTCATACCCATACGATATTCTCTGCGCATGCATATTCGACCATTGAGGAGAATGTGTACTGGGCGGCAGAGCGTGGCCTGCAGGTGCTCGGATCTGCCGACCATCTGAGCTCTATGGTTACGGCTTGCCCCAATGACCTGCGCAGTTACCAATTCTTTATCAACCAGGATATCTGGCCGCGCATTTGGAGCGGCGTGCTGGTGCTGCGTGGTGCCGAGGCCGATATCGTTTCGCTGGACGGAAGCCTGTTTGGCGAGGACACTCCTGTCACGCTCGATATTGCCGGCGATTCGTACAGCCGTCAGCATTCGCTGTTTGATTTGGTTACGCGAAATTTGGATTATTTGGTTGCGAGCGTGCATAATCCGCAGATTGCTGAAGGCGCGACGCTGGCCCAGACGACCGAGATGTATATCAATGCCCTGGAGCACCCCAAGGTGTTCATGCTGGGTCACACGGGGCGTTCGGGCGTGCCGTTCGATATCGACGAGGTGCTGTTGGCAGCTAAGGCCAAGCACAAGATTATCGAGATCAACAACCATAGTCTTGAACACGGTGTCGACACTGAGCATTGGGCCGTATGCCGCAAGATCGCCGAGCGCTGCGCCGAGCTGGGCGTGGGCATTGGCGTGTCAACCGATGCCCACATTGGCATGGCCATTGGCAAGCTCGATCATGCGCGCAAGATGCTCGACGAGATTCATTTCCCGCTGGACCTGATCGTGACGCGCGACCGCGAGACGCTGCTGCGTGAGATGGCGGCAGCCGGCGTGTGCGACCTGCGCAAGGGCATGTAGCGGCGTTCGTAAACCAAGTGAAGGGGGCGGTCTAGACGGGCCGCCCCCTTTCTTGTCCCAAAAATCTACCGGGGTTGGTTAGCGGCGCTCGAGGACCGCTACGGTTTCGGTGTGGTCGGTGTGAGGGAACATGTCGACGGGCGTGATCTTGAGCAGGCGATAGCCTCCGTCGAGGAGCCGATGCAGGTCGCGCTCTTGAGTCACGGGGTTGCAGCTGATATAGGTGATGCGGCGCGGCTTAAGTGCGCAGGCAGCTTCGAGGAACTCGGGGGTGGAGCCGGCACGCGGCGGGTCGATGGAAAGGACATCGACCCGCTCGTTGTTGTCGGCGGCATCTAGGATGTAATCGGTGGCATCGTCGGCCATAAACCAGGCGCTGCGGGTAAGACCGTTGAGCTCGGCATTGCGGCGTGCGTCGGCAATGCCCGCCGGGTTGCGCTCCACACCGAGCAGCATGATGCCGATCCCCTTGTTCTGGGCATCTTTAGCTGCGCAAAGACCGATGGTGCCGCTGCCACAGTAGGCATCCATGAGCACATCGCCCTGGTGCAAATCCATGCCGTCGATAGCGAGCTGATAGAGCAGCTCGGTCTGTTGCGGGTTGGTCTGGTAAAACGCGGTGGGGGAGATGTCGAATTCGCAGCCGAGCAGCTGGTCGCGCATGCATTCGGCGCCATACACGATGCGGGTTTCCTCGCCGAGGATGGCGTTGCCGGGACGTCCGTTGATGTTTTGGGCGACGGTGACGATGCGCGGATCGAGTGCGGCGACAGCCTCAAAGAACTCCTGCGCATGCGGCAAGTCGCGCTGAGCGGTCACGAGCGTGACCATGACCTGGTCGGTACGCCAACCGCAGCGGACGACGGCATAGCGGAGCAAGCCCAGATGCTTGTCCTCGTTAAAGGCGGGAATGTGCAGGCGCTCAGCTTCACGCGCGATGCCGTTAAGAATTTGTCGGGCGCCCGGTGCCTCGACGGGGCATTCAGGTACGGCAACGATCTTGTGCGTGCCGCGCTCAAAGAAACCGCAACGGACAGCGCCCTCCTTACCGGGAGCAAAGGGAGTGGCGGCCTTATGGCGAAAACCGCGCGGCGCAGGATATTTGCCCGGGTCGCCCAGGGTGACACCCATGCCACGAATAGGATCTACAGCAATGCCCTCACGCTCACAAAGCGAAGCAAAAAGCTCCTCCATAGCAGCCTGCTTGGCGGCGAGCTGCTTCTTATAAGGACGATTGAGCGCCGTACACCCACCGCAAGCTTTCATGATGGAACAAGGAGACTTGGGATCAACGGCCTTACGCGCAGACGGAACCGGATTCTTATACGGGCGCTTGGAGCGATTCTGAGATGCCTTATCCTCGTTCCGACGAGAGCCGGGACGCTTGGCCTTAGCCTTGCCCTTGGCCGACTTACCCTTCGCGTCCTGAGACGACTTGGATTTCTTAGAAGATTTTTTCTCCTCTGACCCCTCAGCCGCCTCGATCGAAGCACGACGAGCCTTACGCTCCGCACGAGATTCTGCCATGAATTAACCCCACTAATTTACAAATTGAAATCTGAAAGCATTGTACCGTGCCAAGTTAGCAGACGATATGCAAGCGCCCATTTCATGTCAGTGATAAGTCCAACGATGTTTGCCCGGCGTGGGCGGGGAGCGGCGCGTAATTAAGTTTATCGCGAGTTCCGCACGCAAAGGAAAGCACTTAATGTGCTTTCCGTCTTGCGCAGGACTGTAGAGCAGGAAACTTAATTACGCGCCGCTCCCCGCCCACGCCGGGCAACCTCTCCCTTGTACTCTATCAAGGTAAAGTGTATGATTCTGAACGTTACATGACTCACTTTACCTAACTAAAGTGCCACCAAGGGGGAATACCATGAATACCGATATGTCTCGTCGTCAGTTTGTTGGTCTAGCCGGTTCGCTCGCCACGGTGCTTGGCCTTGGTCTTGTCGGCTGCGGCGGTGGCGCCGGCAAGGGCTCCGCTGCTGGCTCTGCCGCGGCCAAGGACGTGAAGGGCGCTGCGGAGTCCAAGAAGCTCGTGGTGGGCTTTGATAAGTCCTATCCTCCGTACGGCTTTGTGGGCGACGACGGCGAGTACACCGGCTTTGATCTCGATCTGGCCAAGGCTGTTGCCGACAAGCAGGGCTGGGAGGTCAAATACGAGGCCATCGACTGGGATGCCAAGGATACGCTGCTCAACTCGGGTGCCATCAACTGCATCTGGAACGGCTTTACCATGGAGGGTCGCGAGGACGACTACACGTTCTCCGAGCCGTACATGCTCAACGAGCAGGTGCTGGTGGTAAAGAAGGATGCAGACATCAAGAGCTGGGACGATCTTGCCGGCAAGACCGTGATTACCCAGACCGATTCCGCTGCGCAGGATGTGCTCGAGGGTGACCAGAAGGATCTGGCGGCGACGTTTGCCACGCTCGACACGATCGGCGAGTACAACACGGCCTTTATACAGCTCGAGAGCGGCGCGGTCGATGCCGTGGCTTGCGACCTTTCGATTGCCCAGTATCAGCTTGCCGCCAAGCCCGATGCCTATACGCAGCTTGATGAGCCGCTGTCCAGCGAGCATTACGCCGTCGGCTTTAAGAAAGGCGACACCAAGTCGGCCGACGCCGTGACCGAGTCGCTCAAGGCGCTCTACGAGGACGGCACAGTCAAGGACCTGTGCGACAAGTATTCAAGCTATGGTCTATCTTTCGATAATTGGGTGCTCAAGTAATGTCTATTCAGGTCATGATGCAGATGCTTGGCCAGGGATTCTTGGTCAGTTTGCAGTTGTTTGTGCTGACACTGCTGGGGTCGATTCCGCTGGGCATCCCCGTGGCGTTTATGCGCATGAGCAAAATCGCGCCGCTTCGCTGGATTGCGCGCATCTACATTTCGGTCATGCGCGGTACGCCGCTCATGCTGCAGATGTTTGCCATCTACTTTGCCCCGTACTACGTGTTTGGCATTTCGCTCACGCCCGATTCCAAGTGGACGGCGTGCGTCGTGGCGTTCATCATCAACTACGCCGGTTACTTTGCCGAGATCTATCGCTCGGGCCTGCAGTCCATTCCTCGCGGTCAATACGAGGCTGCCGAGGTGCTGGGCTATTCGCGCGTGCAGACGTTTCTGTATATCGTGATGCCGCAGGTCGCCAAGCGCATTCTGCCGGCGATGGGCAACGAGATCATCACGCTGGTCAAGGACACGTCGTTGGCATTTGCCATCGGCGTGGGTGAGATGTTCTCGACCGCCAAGGCGCTGGTCGCCTCGCAGGTGAGCATGGTGCCGTTTGCGATTGCGGCGCTGATCTACTGGGTCTTTAACTTTGTGGTCGAGATGCTGCTGGGCGCCGCCGAAAAGAAGCTGGACTATTATCATGACTAACTCAGTGATGAAAATCGAAAGCGCGCGCAAGGCGTTTGGCGGCAATGAGGTGCTCAAGGATATCTCGCTTGAGGTGAAGCGTGGCGAGGTCGTGGCGATTATCGGGCCTTCGGGTGGCGGCAAGTCCACGCTGCTGCGGTGTGCCACGCTGCTCGAGACACTCGACGGAGGCTCGCTCTCGTTTGGTGACCTTGCCGTTGCGACGGATGCGGGTTCGGGCGCGGTGTACGCAAAGGGCGATGTTCCTAAACAGGCGCGCTCGCGGTTTGGTCTGGTGTTTCAGAACTACAATCTGTTCCCGCACTATACCGTGATGAAAAACATCACCGATGCTCCGATTCGCGTGCTCAAGCGTCCGCGCGAGCAGGCAGAGGCACGTGCATGCGAGTTGATCGCGCAGATGGGGCTTACGGGCAACGAGAACAAGGTTCCTTGTGAGCTTTCGGGCGGTCAGCAGCAGCGCGTGAGTATTGCCCGCGCCCTAGCGCTCGACCCGGAGATTCTGTTCTTTGACGAGCCGACCTCGGCACTCGATCCCGAGCTGACGGCCGAGGTGCTGCATGTCATTAAAGACCTTGCCGCGCAGAATATGACGATGGTAATCGTGACCCACGCGATGCAGTTTGCGCGCGATGTTGCCGACCGCGTGGTCTTTATGGACGGCGGTCGTATTGTCGAGGAGGGGCCTGCCGATCAGGTTATCGACCATCCGCGCGAGCAGCGCACGCGTGAGTTCTTGAGCCGTATCGAGGGGTAGGCTCAGGTATTTACTCAACTATTAATTGAGGCGAAGCCGCCGCAGGTCTTACAGTCTGTGGCGGCTTTTTGTTTGCATCGACGGGGTTCAATAATCGCCCCACAAGCTTGTCTCTTCCTCTCGCCGCCTGTATTCATACGTGTGCCGAAAGGTATGCATGGACAGCCGCCCGTGAGGGTAGGGTGGTGGCATAGGACATTTGGAGGGTGAGTCGGCTCGGCTGCCGACCATGCTGCTCCCGGGATGGCACCGACCGCGAACTCTCCCCGTTGGCGTCGCGCATTGTGCGCGGCCCTGCAAGGAGGTCATCATGGGTGCTCCCAAGACCGGTAACGTAAGGAACGTGGTGCTCGTAGGCCAAGGCGGGGTGGGCAAGACTTCACTCGCCGAGGCCATGCTCCACCTTTCCGGCAAGACCGCCCGCCTGGGCGGCCACGACGGCACCAAGCCCACGCTCGACTATGACCCCGAAGAGGTTAAGCGTTCATTCTCCATCTCGACGACCATCGCGCCGATCGACTGGAAGGGCGCGCGCATCAATGTGCTCGATGCCCCGTGCTACCCCGATTTTATCGGCGACGCCTTTGCCGCGATGAGCGTCTGCGAGACGGCTCTGTTTGTGGTCGACGCCGAGGCCGGCCCGCAGCCTACGACGGTTAAGCTCTGGTATGCCGCCGAGGACCTGCGCCTGGCGCGTGCGGTGTTCGTAAACCGCCTGTCGCGCTCCGAGGCCAGCTTTGCGACCACGATGGACCTGCTGCAGGAGCGCTTTGGCACGCGCCTGGGCGCCGTGACCCTTCCCTGGGGCGAGGGCGAGGACTTTGACGGCATCATCGACCTGGTGCGCATGAAGGCGCGCCATTGCAACGGCACCGAAGCCGTTGAGTCGGAGATTCCCGAGGAGTATCGTGCCCAGGCCGAGGAGGCCCATGACCATCTGTGCGAGCTGGTGACCGAGGCTGACGACGAACTGATGATGAAGTACTTGGAAGGCGAGGAGACGCTGACGCAGGAGGAGCTTGAGGGCCTGCTGTCGAAGGCGATCGCCGAGCGCATCTTTGTGCCGGTCTTTGCGGGTGATTGCATTAAGGAGCAGGGCGTCAACTCGCTGATGGACGACATTGCGACGTACTTCCCGGCGCCGACCGACTACGGCGAGATGCCGCTCATCGACGGCGATTCGCTTAAGATCTCGAGTGACGATGACCGTCCGGTGGCATTTGTGTTTAAGACCCTGGCCGATCCGCAGCAGGGTCGCATCAGCTTTATCAAGGTACTGACGGGTACGCTTGAGCCGGGCCTTGAGTTGATCAATGCGCGCACGCGCAAGGGTGAGCGTCTGGCTCACCTGTATGTGATGTGCGGTCGTGATATGACCGAGGTCGGTCACGCCTATGCCGGCGACATCATCGTGGCGCCTAAGCTGGCTGCCGAGACGGGCGATACGCTCTCGATTACCGGCAAGGTCGAGGCTGCGGCGTTTAAGTTCCCCAACTCGCAGTATCGCATCGCCATCGAGGCCGAGAATCGTGGCGACGAGGAGAAGCTCTACACGTTTATCGAGAAAGCCTGCAAGGCCGATCCGACTATGAGCATCGACCGCGACGAGGAGACCGGGCAGACTATCATCTCCGCCGTGGGTGAGGCGCAGGTTTCGGTGCTGCTCAACCGTTTGGAGGATCGCACCAAGGTCGTGGCCAAAAGCGTGCCGATCCGCATCCCGTATCGCGAGACCATTCGCCGCACGGCGAGTGCCCAGGGCCGCCACAAGAAGCAGACTGGCGGTGCCGGTCAGTATGGCGACTGCTGGCTGCGCGTGGAGCCGCTCATTGGGCCCGACGGCACGAGCGACGGCTATGAGTTTGTTGACGAGGTCGTGGGCGGCCGTATTCCACGCTCGCTGATCCCCGCCGTGGATAAGGGCGTCCAGGAGACCATGAAGGACGGCATCATTGCCGGCTACCCGCTCACGGGCATTCGCGTGGCTGTGTACGACGGCTCGTATCACAGCGTCGACTCCAACGAGATGGCGTTCCGCGCGGCGGCTCGCATCGGCCTGCGCAAGGCATGTGCCGATGCCGACCCGGTGGTGCTGGAGCCCATTGAGGAAATTACGGTGACCATCCCCGAGAGCTACGCCGGCGCTGTGATGGGCGACATCTCGGCATCGCGCGGTCGCGTGACGGGCATGGAGACCGATGAGCGCGGCGATACCGTGGTTATTGCCCAGGCGCCGCTGGCAGAGCTGACGGATTATTCGACGCGCCTGCGCTCTATCACGCGCGGCACGGGTGACTTTACCATGAAGCCCGCAGGCTATGAGCAGGTGCCTTATGACGTTCAGGCCAAGCTGGTCGAGCGCTATGAGGAGGGCCGTGCCAAGTAGCGCGTGATTTTGTCTGCAATGTAGGTGCTGACGAAAGGGCCGCCCTGGGTAACCGGGGCGGCTCTTTTTGATCCCCGGGGCCGCGCTAAGTAAATCGACGTAAGGCAACCACCACGATGGGGACTGCCTCCATCGTGGTGTTTTTTGGCAGACGAGGCGCCTGTCGGCTTTTATTGGGACGGACTCCTTTTCATGCTGCCGTGAAAGAAAAAAGACCTCCTTTGATAGAATATACGTATATAGACGTCTACTTGAACAAGGAGGCAATATGTTCGAGGCGGTTATCTTCGATATGGACGGGCTCATGTTCGATACTGAGCCGATTTGGGCTTCCTGCTGGCCCAAAACCGCAATTGAGTTTGAGGTTGAATGCAAAGAGGGCCTTGCGGACGCCATGCGTGGCACCAATGGATCGGAAGCGGTGTCCATTATGCGCGAGTGGTATGGCGATGAGGTCGATTCTCAAGCGTTTGTTGACCGTTTTTACGAAATAGCGCATGAAGCGCTGGCTCAGGGCGCAGAGAAGAAACTCGGATTAGATCGGCTTCTCGACTATCTTCAGGCTGAGGGAATTCCGATGGCAGTTGCTTCATCATCGAGCAGAAAAATGATCGAGGCAAATTTGATAAGGGGAGGAATACTCCCTTATTTCGATTCGATCGTCTCTGGTGTTGAGGTCGAACACGCCAAGCCTTACCCAGACGTCTTTTTGAAAGCGGCGGATGAGCTAGGAGCTTCACCGCAGAAATCCCTCGTTTTAGAGGATTCCTATAACGGGGTGCGCGCGGGATTTGCAGGAGGATTTTGCACTGTCATGGTCCCCGATCTCTCTGAGCCAACAGATGAGATGGAAAGATTGGCCACGGCAATAGTTTCGAGCCTAAACGACGTTACCGATATGCTGGCAAATGGGGCGTTGGGGTAAGCATGCCAAATGAAAGGGGCTGTCGAGTGCTTCTCGGCAGCCCCTTTTTTCGATTCGAGGCATTTAGTGCTTTGCGCGTAAATCAAAAAGGTATATAGTCGTCTATAAACAGGTACATAGACGTCTATATAAGTATCTGGAACGAAAACTCAACTCGAATTGCCGTAACCCGGTTGGAGGAATCATGGCAGTTGTAACTTCGACTGAGCTGATCCAGATTGCACGCAAGAATGGATGGCTCCTTCCCGCATATAACACGACGAACATGGAGATGACCTTAGGTATCCTGGATGGATTGCAGAGGGCCGGCATGCCGGGCATCCTCCAGATCGCCCCTACCAACGTTAAGCTTTCCGATTACGGCATGATCGCCTCTATCGTTAAACGCGCGGCGGAGGACTATATCGTTCCCACGTGTCTGCATCTTGACCACGGCAAGACGCTCGAGGATGTTCGACAGGCGGTTCAGGCCGGCTTTACCTCCGTTATGATCGACGGTGCCGCGTTGCCCTTTGAGGAGAACATTCGCTTCTCGCGCCAGGCAGTTGACTACTGCCATTGCTACGGCGTGCCCGTTGAGGCTGAGCTCGGTGCCATCAAGGGCAAAGAAGACGATCATGTTTCCGAGGCGGATCTTAAGACCGACCCCGATCAGGTTTGCGAGTTTGTGGAGCGCACGGGCTGCGACCTGTTGGCCGTGTCTATCGGCAACGTTCACGGCCTTGAGGATACGCCGCGCATCGATTTGCCGCTGCTTGAGAAGCTTGCCGAGGTGTCTCCGTGTCCCCTCGTTCTTCATGGTGGCTCGGGCATTCCCTATGAGACCATCCACGCTATGCAGCCACACAAGATGTCCAAGATCAACATCGCAAGCGACCTGCGCAAGGCCTACATCACGACGGTTGGCAAGGCGTACGAGGCAAACAACAACGAGCATAATCTCGCCAAGGTACTGATTGATACACGTAAGGCAGTTGCGGACGTTGCTTACAAGACGACGCGCGCCATCAACGGCATCGCTGAGTAGCGCGGAATTACGAACATGGATGAGGCGATAATGGGTGCGCTCTACCTTGGTGTCGATGTGGGCACGTCATCGGTGAAGCTCACGTGCATTGATGAAGGCGGAAAAGTTGTCGCGACTGCGAGCGAGGCTTACGAGTGCTCTGAGCCTCATCCCGGTTGGCGGGAAATCAATCCCGAGACATGGTGGATCGCCATTTGCTCTGCATGCTCCCTGCTTGGAGAGAAAGTTGACCTGTCTCTAATAAAAGGCGTTGGCGCTACCGGGCAGATGCACACGACGGTCTTGATCGATGCCGATGGGGTGCCAACGTGTCCCGCCATAATGTGGAACGACCAGCGCACGATTGACGCCGTCTTTACCGAGAAGCAGTGGGCGCTGTCTGCAGGCTATCCTAGGGTCGCCAGCTTTCTTTCGACTGGGGTTCCGGCGATTAACCTTGCATGGATAGCTAAGAATAATCCTGAGGGCCTTTCAAAGAGCGAAGTGTTTCTTTCGGTTTCAGATTGGATTGCTCTCAAGTTTGGCGGGCGTGCTGGTACGGACTATTGCGGGGCTTCGACAACAGGGCTCTACGATAACGAGAGGCAAGCTTGGATCGGTGAGGTCTGCGAGCATTTCGGAATCCCCGAGTCGTTGCTTCCCGTTGTCGAGCCTTCTGATGCCGTAATTGGGACCGTGGTTGAGAGAGCTTCAAGCGAGACGGGAATTCCCGCAGGTGCCATGATCGTGAGGGGAACGGGCGACAATCCCGCGGCAGCGATCTGCACGGGATGCCTTTTGGAGGGCGTCCCCACCATCTCACTTGGAACAAGCGGCGTGCTGATGTATTCATCTGAGGGAGCTGACCTTCCGGCTGTTGGCAAGCCCGTGTTGTTCAAGTGGGGAAATACCCTTAAGACCCAAATTCAGCTGAGTATCAGATCGTGCGGCGGTGCCAAGGAATGGTGGTACGGGCAGATTCTAAGCAGTGAGTCCTACGATTTGGAGGACAAGGCCGTCGAGGACCCCTTCTACGACATGAGGGATCTCATGTTCTACCCCCATCTATCGGGAGAAAAAGTCCTGCACGGTTGCCCGTCGGTACGCGGTGCCTTTCTGGGGCTTGATCTTGACACGACTCGTTCCGAGCTCGAAAGGGCTCTGATGGAGGGCACGGCGTATGCCTTAAGGGAGCTCAAGGAGTCCGTGGACCATTCGGAAGAGTGGCGCAGCATCAGGCTCGTTGGAGGAGGGGCCAAGAACGATTTTTGGGCGCAAACGCTCTCCAACGTGTTGGGGGTCGATATGGTGCGGATGGAATCCTCCGGCGCCGGTCAGGGCACGGCGCTGCTGGCCCTCTCGGCTTCTTGCGGCCAAGACTTGACGGCGGTTGCCGCAGGGGTCTGCAGAAAACTCGATTCCATTGAAAAAAACGACAGGGCCCATGAGCTCTACGACGCGCGTTTTAGCAGGTATATGCGTATATTTGAGGCACTCCAAATTATCTATGAGCTAAATAGCGCGTAGCCGTTTGTCTTGTAAAATCTACCGTTCACCGAAAGGAATGCGAGAAGGTAACTCGAAGAGCGGTCCCTTTGTAAGATATAGACAACCGTAGACAACCATGAGCGTATATGGCTGATTGAAAAGGAGGAGGGGGCGCTCAGGTAGAACGATAGAAGTAGCGAACATTAACTAAGGAGAATGAAAATGGGAGCAGTAAACGATTTCCTTATCTTCCTTGCGGAGGGCTTTACCGGCCTGTTTAATGCGGCTGGTGATCAGTTTGCCTCGTTTATTACGGGCATGATCCCAATGCTGATCTGTCTGATCCTTACGATCAAGGCAGTCATCCAGCTGATCGGCGAGGAGCGTGTCTATGGGTTCATGAAGAAGTGCACCAAGTATGCAGTTCTCCGCTATACCCTCATCCCGTTCCTTTGCACTTTCTTCCTCTGCAATCCGATGGCATACACCTTTGGTGTGTTTGTCGAGGAGGACTACAAGCCCGCATTCTACGATGCGGTCGCGTCCATGATGCACCCCATCGTTGGCCTTTTCCCGCACGCTAACTCTTCCGAGCTCTTTGTTTGGCTTGGTATCTCGGCCGGCTACGAGGCACTGGGAAAGAACTCCTCCGAGCTTGCTATCCGCTTCCTCATTGTTGGTCTAATCGTCTGCCTGATCAAGGGCATTGTCACCGAGAAGCTGTACCTCATCATGAAGAAGCGCAACGAAGCTAAGCTTGCCGCCTAGTAGTTCAGCGCAAAAGGAGAGTCTAAATCATGAGTGAATTCAAAAGCGTAAAGGCGTCCCACGGCGGCAACGGTTGGGGCGGTCCCCTCATCATTACCCCCACGGCCGAGAAGCCTTATGTTCTGAGCGTGACCCTGGGTGGCATCAGCCCGGTCGCCCTTCGCATTGCGGAGCTTACCGGCGCCGAGGCGCACGACCAGTTTAAGGACCCGATCGAGACCGATCAGGCATGCGCCGTTGTCATCGACTGCGCCGGCGTGGCTCGCTGCGGCACCTATCCCAAGATGGGCCTTAAGACGCTGAACATCAAGCCCGGTTCTCCGTCTGGTCCTCTGGCCCAGTTCATCACCGAGGATCTCTTTGCATCTGACGTCAATCCCGATTGCATCGTCCTTGCCGATGCGGCCGATGTTCCCGCTGAGCCGGTAAAGGCCGAGAAGGCACACGAGGAGACGACGAAGGAAAACGTCCACGCCAAGATCGCTGAGGGACGTGCCGAGCTCGCATCCAAGGAGTCTAACGGCTTCATGGACGTTGTCTCCAAGATCGGCACCGGTGTCGGCCGCGTTATCAGCATCATCTACCAGGCTGCGCGCGATACCGTGAACGATGTTATCCGCAACATCATCCCCTTTATGGCGTTTGTCTCGGTGTTGATCGGCATTATTAACTACACGGGTTTCGCGAACGTTCTCGCCGGCGTTCTCACTCCGCTTGCGGGCTCGCTGCCCGGTATGCTGGCAATTGGCATGTTCTGCTCAATCCCGTTCCTTTCGCCTTTGATCTGCCCGGGCGCAATCATCGCTTCTGTGCTTTCTGTCCTTGTTGGCAACCAAATCGCCAACGGCACGATTCCCGCCAACTTTGCCCTTCCCGGCTTCTTTGCCGTCAACTGCCAGGTTGGTTCCGACTTTGCTCCCGTTGGCATGACTCTCATGGAGGCAAAGCCCGAGACGATCGAAATCGGTTACCCTGCATTCCTGTTTGGCAAGCTGATTACCACCCCGATTCAGATTATTCTTGCCTACGTACTGTCCTTTGGCCTGTAAACTGAAGCTTTAAGAGGGAAAGGCCCACTATGCTCAACGCGCTCATTACAATAGCCTTCTTTATTCTCGTATGGCTTGCAGGAACATTCACCCAGTATCGCTACTGGAAGAGGGTGCGCATTCTTATCCATGAGCGCGCTCGCGATCATGAGGGATACTTGGGCACGGGTATGTGCAAGGTGAGTTTTAGCCGAAAGGCGTTTGTGATGATTCTGACTGATCATGATGGCGTGATTAACGGTTGCTATGAGCTCAAAGGGCTTTCCCTCAAACCAGAGTTTTCGGAGATGAGCGAGATGCTGGGGCTGAATATCGAGACCGCCCTAGACCATCTGGCCAACGAAAGCTATCACGATGCTTTTGCCCAGGCTATTCGTGTTATCGACAGGTCAATGACTGCGCCTGCGGCGTAACAAAGATAGGAGAAATCAAATGTACAAGGTTAAGGTCACTGAGATCGGCTCGTTTGTTGAGGAACTTCTCAACGAGAAGATGGTGGTCCTGTTTGGCCCGACCGCTCCTGCAGAGTTGCGCGACATCTGCGTCGTTCACGATGGAACTCCCACGGAGGATAACGTGCTTGCTGAGGGCGGCACCATTTCCATCGGCGATCAGGTCTACACGATTAAGGAGTTTGGTGAAGCTGCGAACGAGAACATGGGAGGGCTCGGTCATCTAACCATTGCGTTCGATGACGAGCGAGAGCTGCTTCCTGGAACGGTTCTCGTGACACCAAGCGTGCTTCCCAAGCTGGAAACCGGCATCGAGATTAGCTTCAACGGCTAAATCGCTCGGTATGGCAGGCCATGTATTAGTCGGAAAGGACGTGTTCTCATGAAACGTTCCGATTTAAAACTGCCACTTTTCACGGTCAGTCCTAAGACCTATTTGCTTGCGGACGATTCAATTGCAGCGGCTCATCTTACGGATGAAATCGCAAAAGATCGAGATCATTCGATTTTTTGGACTGCTCCCGTTCCCGAGCTCTGCGCAGTTGCGAAGGATTTGAAATTTGCAATTCCCACAGCGCAGCATGCCGATCTTATCGGTGACGGAAAAGGAATGGGACTGACACCTCTTGAGTCGCTTAAGAGCGCGGGAGTTCAAGCTGTCTTTCTAAATCACACGGCACACCCCCTGACCGTTGATAAGTTGGCGGCAACGATCGATCGCGCTCGTGAGCTTGAGATTCTAACCATTGTTGCAGCCGATAGCGTGACTGAGTCCAAAGCGGTTGCGGCGATGGATCCGGACGTGATTCTTTGCGAGCCGAGCAGTCTTGTGGGAACCGGCCATACAAGCGGCGATGATTACATCGCAGAGACCATCGCTGCCGTACGGTCCATCAATCCCGACATCGTTATCATGGAGGGAGCGGGAATCAGGTGTGGAGGCGATGTTCGTCGCTTGATTGGACTTGGCGCGCAAGGCACCGGCATTTCGAGTGCCCTGGCGATTACGGATGACAGGGCAGCGTTGCTTACGGAGCTGTTTGACGCGCTGGACTAAAACCGTCTACAAAAAGGCGAACCCACGGGTTCGCCTTTTTGCGTTTTGGAATTATATTTGGCGTAATGCCGCCGCTCTCAAGAGCTTTAATGGCGACGCTGAAAAACGGTGCCAAGCTGGAACCTGCTGGATTTAAGCCATACGCGCGCATATTCAATTGCAGAGTCATTGTCCAAGTAGACTGTTTGAAGCTGCTGAAGAAGCGGGGACTGCGTAGAGAGACCGAGCGCATCCGCGCGTTGGGTGTCCGCGAGCTTTGCCACAAAGGAGGTCTTTGAGTATTCGATCTGGTGGCCTGAGAGCCGCTCGATTATTGCAAAGAGACCTTCGTTAACAAAGTCGGCTGTTTCAATACCTGGGACAAGCGCCATATTGATGTTGTTTTCGATGAACATCACAGGTTCACCCTCAACGCTGCGCACTCGCTCGAGATGAAGGTAGTCAGAACCTTCGACAATACCGAGATGTCTGGAAATATCTTCGTCCGACTTACGAATTTCGCAATCGAGAATGTTTGTTTCGAAAGAAAGGCCTTGCTCGATTAGAGATTCGGAGAAAGAGATAAGACCCTCTGTAAGGGGGAAAGAGATGTCTTTTGACTTAACGTAAGTTCCCTTTCCCTGAATTTGCTCAAGCAGGCCCTCATCAACAAGCTTGGAAATGGCCTTTTTGATGCTGCCGCGGCTGACGCCGAGCGTACTCATGAGCTCGACTTCCGACGGGATTTTGGATGCTTGCTCCCAAGCTCCTGAGGCGATGTTCTCGCGCAGATAGTCGACCACCTGCATATAGATGGGGGTGGGACAATCCTTTTTAATATGTGAATTGTTGACGCGATTGGTCACAGTTTCTCCTGATTACTTTGAAGCAAAATTACCTTCATTTTACGTTGTTTTGCTTCGATTAACTTATCGAGATTGTGATTGCAAAGAATAAATCACGTATTTAATGTAGGGCTTCTGCTGCTTTGGCTGCCTGTCTGGCGTTTGCCTTCTACTCTTATCGACAATACGGGTATCTTGGAGAGATAGCCCCATGTCACTGAAATGCGCCGTAGGAGGCAAGAATTAGCCTCCCGTGCGCGTCGGTGACAAACGATGCGGGCGTGGCCCCGGTTGAACCTACTCTCCGGCGGCCTGGTTGCGGCCGGTGGCGTAGTCGATCTGCACATGCGGCTGCAGGTTGTAGCAGTATACGTGGAAGCACAGCGTCTTGCCGTGGTCCTCGACCGATTGCGCCTCAAGGCGCACGCCGCGGCAGACAAGTTCCTCTTCGTTATACATAGGCGTGACGCGGTAGAGCACGTGGTTGCCCGTTTCGCGGATGTAGTCGAGAATCTGCTCCTCAAACGGTAGCATGCCCGTCTCGTTGAGATAGCGCGTGCCGGTGAGGAGATCCTTGCGATTGGCGTTTTCGCCGCAGAGCGACCAGGCGATGAGGTGGCAGCGGTTGTAGAGGCTCTGGCCCGGAATAAAGTCGTAGCGCTGCTGATGCCATCCGGCGGGATGGATGCGCGAGATATCGCCGCGCTTGCCTTGACCGAGCGAGTCGGGGCCCACGCAGGCGAGCGCTTTGCGAGTGCGGCCCATACTGTCGAGCTTGGAGAATTTCTTAAAGCAGCCCTCTTCTGCAGCGCGTTCGTATTCATCGAGTGTGAATGACGGCATGCCGAGCGGGTGCGTGCTGTCGGCGCGAAGGGCGACGTAGGGATTGCCGGCGTAGTCTGGAATGCTGCTGAGATATACGCCGCGGGCGCGGTTGAGATCTGGGTTTTCCACTTCGTCGATGGGGGTGGCGGCACTGTCCGCGGAGGCAACGTTGCCGTTGGTGTTGGTCGCGGTGGATTCGGAGCCATCGCCGGAGTCCTCGGAGCTTGCTGTTCCCGATTCGAGCCGGGCAACCAGGTCTGCCTCGTCGTCGGTGCGGCTGGGACTCTCGTTTTGTTTTTCGGCCAGAGCCGTCGCCTGCTCATCGCTTTGCGGCGACAACAACTTGGGCGCTCCGTCGAGCGACCCTGTGAACAACGCAAACCCCAGCACCACGGCGGTGCCGATGGAAAGTACTTGCTTGTAGGCGGACTTGCGCGACATTGCGGCTCCTGGATGGACGGTTGGGAATCTACCAGTCTAGCAGGAGCCGGCAGGGGCCGTTCTGTCGAACAAATACTCAAGATTTGGGATAGACGTTACTGATTCATTTGCCTCATATGGAGCTGCGGCGGTTGTGTACATGGAATCAGTCGGCGTTTCTCCAGATAAAACCTGCCAAAATAAGCCTGTCCCTTTTTGGTAGGTTAATCGTGAGCTATTTCACCGCAACTTAGGGCACGGTTAGGATGTGTGCACTTTAAAAAGAAGAACCCATGATTAGAGAGGTCGCGCTCGTCTCTCTAAATGTCTCTATAAAGAGAAAGTCAGTTAAAGAGATAACATTGGGCAATCTAACAGTGAATTCGATACATCTCTCTAAATGTCTCTCTAAAATAAGGTGCTTATCTCTCTAAAGTTAGAGAGATATACTATACTTTAGAGAGATAAATCTATCGTTTTAGAGAGACGGAATGTCAATGCTGCTGGATGAACCCCTTGGCCTTATCGTTGAGCGCCTTCGCAGGCGAGGGACTGATGACGCATCGGTAGAAGTTAAAGCCTGCACGAATAAATTGAGCGCAGACGTATGGGAGACAGTGAGCGCTTTTGCGAACACTGCGGGTGGGCTCATTATTTTGGGCCTGAACGAAGCCGAAGGATTTGTTCCTTCGGCTAACTTTGCTATCGATAGGGTGCGCGATCAGTTTGTTTCGGGTATCGGAGACGGAGGCTCAGCGGCAGTGGTGACCCATGCGCCGCGGTACGAGCTTGATCGAGGCGAGGTCGACGGGCTCCAGGTGCTTCTGGTGCGCATCTTTGAACTTGAGCTTAAAGCGAAGCCTTGCTATATCGGCGCGCGCGGCGTGCAGAACGGTAGCTACAAGCGCGTGGATGATAAAGATATCAAGATGTCACCCGCTGAGCTATATGAGCTGCAGAGTGCGTTGCTTCCGAGCGATGCAGACGACACGGTGGTTTCGGAGGCAACGGTCGAGGATTTGGATCCAGATGTCGTGCGGTCTATTATCGCAAATCGCCGGCTGCAGACCCCGCGCGTTTTGCGCGGGGCCGATACGCTGGAAAAGCAGCTGGTCAGACTCAATATCACTACAAAGGATGGTGCCGTGAAGCTCGCGGGGCTTCTGTCGGCGGGAATTTACCCCCAGCAGTTCTATCCCAAACTGATGATCGATGTCGCCGTTCATTCCGATGTGGAAAAATCTGCACCCGGGCAACCCCGGTTTATTGACCGCCAGTTGTGCGATGGCCCGATTCCGGCTTGCATCGAAGATGCCCTTGCCGCGATTGGACGAAACTTGCGCAAAGCGGCGATAGTGCAAGGCGCTGGCAGAAGGGATGATTGGGAAGTTCCCCAGGAGGTTTTGCGCGAGGCCTTGGCAAATGCCTGCATCCATCGAGAATATTCGCCCATGTTTGTGGGGCAGGCCGTGAGTGTCGATATCTATCCAGACAGAATAGAGATCAAAAACCCTGGCGGGCTTTGGGGCGGAAAGACGGTGGACAATCTTGCAGACGGGGAATCGCGCTGCCGAAACTCAAAGCTCATGAGCCTTATGGGGGCGACGCCGTTAGAGCATGCCGAGGGGGCCGTTGCGGAAAGCCAGGGATCTGGTATCCCGGCTATGATTCGCGAGATGGAGTCTCGTTCGCTTGGCAGGCCGAAATTTATCGTTAAGGCCGATTCGTTTACGGTGCTGCTTTCCCGGCACGGGGCGGAGCTTGCTGAAAACCGCACGTGGATTCAGAGCCATGTGGGCACCGAGCTGACGGATCGCGAGGAAACACTGCTCATGTTTATGCGGGAGCATGGGTGCGTATGCGATGTTCAAAAAATACGAGAGGCCCTGAAGTGGGATTCGGATGACATTCGCCTGATCTGCGGGGACCTTGTGGATAAACATGTCCTGTCAAAATGCGGCAAAGACACGTATGAAATTATCGATATGAACAGAGAATCGTCAGCTTCGACGGCGGATAGGATCCTGGAGGCTCTCAGCGCCGAAGTGGATATGACGGCGCGAGAAATAGCGGTTGCATCGGGGGTCAGAATTTCGTCTGTCCGTTACCATCTGCCAAAAATGGCAGATAAAGGACTCATTGAGGTAATGGGTTCATCGACGAGCCACAATCGCCGATATCGGAAGAAGTAGATGCAGCCGGACCGCCCCTCTAGTGTCTCTCGAAGTTAGATGGGCGCTAGAGGGGCGACTGCCTCGCGATATTTCCCCAGATAAAACCTGCCAAAATAAACCTGTCCCTTTTTGGCAGGTTACTGATTCATATTGCCGTGGATGTAGGGGGTGACCTCGGGGGAGATATGGTCGCAGCCCAGCTCGCGCAGCGCGGACTCGATAACGGCGGGCAGCGGGGTCTTGCCCTTGTCGTCGACGGCGGCACCGCCGAGGGTGGCAATCTTGGCGACATCTGCGGGTGCGGCCTCGATATGCATGCAGCCGCCGACCAAGCGCGCGCGTACCTGTGCCAGATCAAGATCGTGCAGGTAATCCTCGCAGGCGCGGATTAAATCGACCTTCTCGCGCGTAAGCTCCTCGCCCGTGGGGACGCGGGTGGCAAGACATGCTCCCGCCGGCAGGTTCCAAACGGGATAGCCCCATGCGCGCAGCAGCTCGCGCTCTTCGTCCTTGGTAAAGCCGACCTCCATAAGGGGTGAGCGTACGCCGAGCTCTTCTGCCGCACGCATGCCGGGGCGGTAGTCACCGCGATCGCTTGCATTGCTGCCATCGATGACGGTGGGAAAGCCGAGCGACTTGGCGTGGTTGACGATGGCGGTAAAGCCGGCGTGCTTGCAGTGGTAGCAGCGATTAGCATCGTTGCAGGCTACTTGGGGGAGTTGCAGCTGATCCACCGAAAGATTGAGCACGGGGAGCTTAAAATGCGGCCCCTCATTGGCCTGCCCATCAACGGACTGCTCAAACGAAGCCTGCTCGGGCGTGCCGATGAGCGGCGTAGTGAGATGGACGAGGAGGGTATTGGTAGGCATGATGCGGGCGCATACGGCGGCCAAAAAGCTGCTGTCGACGCCACCGGAAAACCCGATAGCCACGCGCCCGTATGCCAAAAGCAGCTGTTCGAGCGCCGATAGCTTGTCTTGAAGCTCCTCTGCGGGTGCCGTGGTGTCTAAAATCATGAAACGATCCTTATCGTTGAGTACTCGGTCGAAAACTATAATCCTAATGCGTTACTTGCCATAAGTCTTCTATCTATGTAACGAAAGTGCAATATGCTATATACGTTATATACAAGTTTGTAAAGTGCGGTAGAGTGGCAGTAACACAATCCGGTGAGGGGACCGATATGATCAAGGCTGTTATTTTTGACATGGATGGAACGCTGGTCGATACCGAGCGTTTGGGGATTAAGGCCTGGAAGGCAGGCGCCGCTGAGCTGGGGCTCGCGATTGATGAAGCGCTGATCCATCAGTTTATCGGCCGCACGCTGCCCGATGTTATGGACATCCTTGATAAGCATTACGGCAGCCATGAAACCACCGAGGCGATCTATCGTCGCCACAAGGAGATTCGCGACGAGATGGTCAAGACCGAACTGGAACTTAAGGCCGGTGCCGCCGAGTGCCTAGACGAGCTGCTGGCTGCGGGCTATCACGTGGGTCTAGCGACGTCGTCGCGCCTCGTTACGGCCGAGCGCAACCTTAAGATGGTTGGCCTCTTTGACAAGTTTGAAACGGTAACGTGTGGCGAGGACGTCGTGCACGGCAAGCCCGACCCTGAGATGTATCTGCTCGCCTGCGAGCGCGCGGGCTTTGCTCCCGAGGAATGTGCCGTGGTCGAGGATTCACGCAACGGCTGCGTCTCGGGCATCACGGCCGGATGCCATGTCTTCGCCGTCCCCGATATCGTGCCGCTGCCGCAGGACGTGGTGGATGGCTGCGAGGCCGTGCTCGATACGCTGTTCGATCTGGCGGCGGCGGTCAAGGCCGTGCGCTAGACAATTGCGGTGTTGAAACGAGCAATTGCCCACGTTTGCGCTCAAGCAAAAGGGGTCCGGCAATGGTCGGGCCCCTTTTGCTTGAGCGGCGACTTAGCATACTTGCGGGCGTGCTATAGATACGCACCGAGGTTGATGGCCGTGGCGTCGGTCTGGCTGCTTGCCTGGGTGCTGGCGCGTTCCAGCAGGAACGGCCGCACGAGTTCTTGGCGGTTGATGTCCTCGATGGCCGTGACCGCGGTGACGGTGCGCGCGGCAGAGCCGATGTGGACGTGCTTGGTCTTTGCCGGGGCCTTGTTCTCAATTTGCTCCATGAGCAATTGAACGCCCTTGCGGCCAATCTCGTAGCCCGGGGGCGCTACCGTAGTGAGCGGGACCGATCCGCTCCAAGCGAGTGGGTTGCCATCGCAACCTGCTACGCGTACTTGCCCGGGGACGGCGATGCCTTTGTCGACCAGCGCCGAGATGACGCCCGAGGCCAGCACGTCGGTCAGACCGACGACAAAATCGGGACGTTCGTCCGCGGGGCGCTCGGCGATTTGGGCACCGATGCCGTAGCCGTCGGCAGCGGTATTCCATTCGCCGGCGTCGATGACTTCGATCTTGATATCGGGGTGTAGAGCGAGCGCTTTATGAATGCCAAGGACGCGCAGGGTGAGTTGCATAAATGCTGCTCGGCCGACGACGACAATATGGTGTGCGCCGCGGGCGATGGCGAGTTCGGCAATGATGCGACCCTGGGCCTCGTTGTCGGCCGCTACATAGTAGCCGGGCTCGGAGCAATGGATGTCCAGGTGGACGATCGGCACGGGCATCTTGGTCATGGCGGGGTGCCAGTCGGGGGATGCCATGGGCTGAACCATGACGCCGGACATCTGGGTGCCCATAAAGTAGCGCAGGTAATGGTCCTCGAGAATATCGTCGTTATCGGCGTTGGCGATGAGCAAGTCGTAGCCGTGCTTGCGGGCCTCGTTGTGGGCGCCACTGGCGATTTGGAGCGAAAAGCCGTGATCGAGACGGGGGAGCACCAGGCCAAAGGACTTGGTGGCGCCGCCCGCGAGCTGACGGGCGCTTTGATTGGGCAGGTAGCCAAGGCGATTGATGGTCTCGTTGATGAGCTTGAGGGTCTCGGGGCGCAGCTTTTCGGGGTGGTTGAGCGCGTTGGAGACCGTGCCCAACGAAACTCCGGCCTCGCGCGCGACGTCGCTGATTTTTACCTTTGCCATAGCGGCCCCTTTGATGCGTTTCAAGTACAAGCCAGATTGTAGCATCCCAAACCTACCAAAAAGGGACAGGTTTATTTTGGCAGGTTTTATCTGGGGAAACGCTGTTGCCAACGCGACCACCACGAAGGGGACGGGCACCTTTGCGGTGGTTTAGACCGGCTGGACGTGTGTGCATCGGGTGGTATCTAAGTTAAGATACCACTTCTGGTATATCAGCTTGCGTTTGCGTGAGTACAATACTCGAACGTTGTACGTCTCAGCGCCCCTTGTGCGTGGACGTCTTGCAGTCACGCGAACGAAGGGATTTATCTTATGTGCGGAATCGTCGGCTACACCGGCTCTGATATTGCAAAGAACATCCTGGTCACGGGCCTCAAGCGTATGGAGTATCGCGGCTATGACTCCTCGGGCGTCGCGCTCGAGGTGGGCGAGGGCGCCGCGGCGCACCTCGACGTCATCCGCCGCGTGGGCAAGGTCGCGGGCCTGGAGAGCGAGCTTTCCAACATTGACAGCGACGCTACCTGCGGTATCGGCCACACCCGTTGGGCCACCCACGGCAAGCCCTCCGTCGTTAACGCTCACCCCCACACCAGCTGCGACGGTCGTATCGCCATCGTCCACAACGGCATCATCGAGAACTTCGCCGAGCTGCGCGAAGAGCTGGAGGGCCGCGGCCACCACTTTAAGAGCGAGACCGATACCGAGGTCTTCGCGCATCTGATCGAAGAGGCTTATGCCGAGACGCACGACCTGATGGCCTCCGTGCGCGAGGCTTGCACCCACGTGGTCGGTGCCTATGGTCTGGCCGCCGTGTGCGCTGACGAGCCCGGCGTGATCGCCGTGGCCCGCAAGGATTCCCCGATCGTGGTCGGCGCGGGCGAAACCGGCTCCTATGTTGCTTCCGATGTCATCGCGCTCATCGACGCCACCCGCGATGTCGTGGTGCTCGAGGACGGTCAGTTTGCCAAGCTCACGCCCGCAGGCGTCGAGTACACCGACGAGGCCGGCAACGTTATCGAGCCCAAGGTCACCCACATCGACTGGGACCTGGACATGGCAGAAAAGGGCGGTTATCCCGACTTTATGCTCAAGGAAATCCACGAGCAGCCGCGCGTCGTGCGTGACACGCTGGTCGGTCGTATGACGCCGGCCGGCGAGCTCGACATCGACGAGCTGGGCCTTTCGCTCGAGGAACTCAACGACATCGACCGCGTCTACGTGATCGCTTGCGGAACCAGCTATCACGCTGGCCTCATTGCCAAGAATCTCATTGAGGGCTGGGCTCGCATCCCCACCGAGGTGGAGGCGGCCAGCGAGTTCCGCTATCGCAACCCCATCATCACGCCGACGACGCTCGTCGTGGCCGTGTCCCAGTCGGGCGAGACGGCCGACACTCTCGCCGCCATCCGCGACGCGCGCATCAAGGGCGCCAAGGTCTTCGGCATCACCAACGTGGTGGGCAGCCCCGTGGCGCGTGAGAGCGACGGCGTCATCTACACCAAGGCCAACAAGGAGATCGCGGTCGCCTCGACCAAGAGCTTCATCGGCCAGGTCGTGAGCCTTACGCTTTTGGCCCTGCTGCTGGCGCAGGTCAAGTACCGCTTGACCACCAAGCAGGCGCGCATGCTGTTCCGCGAGCTTTCCGATACGGCCGAGCAGATCCAGTGGATTTTGGATACCCAGACCGAGGCCGTGCATGAGGCCGCCCTGCTGTGCAAGGACGCGCAGTCCGCACTGTTCGTGGGCCGTGGCATGGGTGCCGCCATTTCCTACGAGGGCGCGCTTAAGCTCAAAGAGGTCAGCTACCTGCACGCCGAGGCATATGCCGCCGGTGAGATGAAGCACGGCCCTATTGCCCTGATCGACCCGGGCTTCCCCGTCATCGCTGTGGCCACCAAGAGCGCCACCTACGACAAGACCGTGTCGAACCTCATGGAGTGCAAGGCGCGCGGCGCCAAGGTCATCGTCGTTGCCACCGAGGGCGACGAGGAGATCAACAAGATCGCCGACTGCATCATCCGCGTGCCGGCAGTCCGCGACGTGTTCAGCCCCATCACGGCGAGCGTCCCGCTGCAGCTGCTCGCCCGCGAGGTCGCCATCCTGCGCGGCTGCGACGTCGACCAGCCCCGTAACCTCGCCAAGAGCGTGACCGTGGAATAACTAATATTCCGCCGTCCTAGCGACTAAGGCCCGGCTCCGCATCAAGATGGAGCCGGGCCTTTTTTGCATTTGACCAGATAAAACCTGCCAAAATGAACCTGTCCCTTTTTGGCAGGTTAGCGGAGCTTGCTGGTCTCGAAGTACTCGGGGAACTGGTCCAGAACCTCGGTCTGGTTGCGGAACATCATGTGCAGGTGCTTGCTGACCAAAAAGCTCGCTTCGATGGGGTCACGACCGGCGATGGCGCGGCGAATCTGCTTGTGCTCGTTCACGATGTCCTGATTGTCGAGAACCTGTGTGGCGGCGCGCAGCCAGCGGAAGCGCTCCAGGTCGGCATTGGTCTCTTCGAGCCACGACCACACGGTGCTGCGACATGCGATGCTAAAAATCATGTGATGCATGAGGTTGTCGCTCAAAAAGAAGCCGATGCGATCCTCTTCGGCCATGGCCTTTTCCTGCAGCGCGATGGCGCGGTCGAGCTGCTCGATGCCAGCCGACGTGGCGCGCGCACAGCATTCCACGATCACCTGCTTTTCCAGATGTTCGCGGATGTAACAGGCACTCTCGGCAAGGGTGAGGTTGATGGGTGAGACGTAGGTACCGCTCTGGGGCACGGTGCGCACCAGGCCTTCCTGCGCCAAGCGAACCAAAGCCTCGCGCACGGGCGTGCGACCCATGTCCAGGTCATCGCAAAGCTGCTTGACGCCCAGCTTTTCGCCCGGCTTGTAGTCCAGGTAGACGATTTTGCGTCGAATGGTGTGGTAGGACTGGTCCTGTAGGCTCGTTTCCTGCTCGCCGACGTGCATCGATTCTTCCATAGCGCCTCGCAACTGTTCTATCAAACTCATATGTCAGTTGTTAATTATGCCGCGAATCAGCTCTCCGCGGTGGGTAATTCGGCTGTTGCCTGAGAACTATTGCGGCATCTTAGTCTGTGTTTGCGCAAGGCTGCGCTCAATGTTGCCGTATCATAAGCCGTCGCAAACGTGAAATAGAAAGAAGGAATCCCATATGCAACTGGCAAATATCGTACGCGAGCGCTGGAAAGGCGTTTTGTTCTGCCTGATCATCGCCATTCCCGCGACGTTGCTCGGCAAACAAATTGAGGTGGTCGGCGGTCCGGTATTTGCCATCCTCTTTGGCATGGTCCTGGCGCTCGTCTTTCCCAAGAATCGTCGCGAACAGCTCGTCGCCGGCGTCACCTATACGTCCAAAAAAGTCTTGCAGTACGCGGTTATCCTGCTTGGCTTTGGCATGAACCTCTCCCAGATTCTGTCCAAGGGCGCCCAGTCGCTGCCGATTATCGTGGCGACAATCTCGACCTCGCTTGTCATCGCCTTTGTGCTCTGCCGCGTTATGAACGTGCCAGGTAAGATCGCGACGCTTGTGGGTGTGGGTTCGTCGATTTGCGGCGGTTCTGCCATCGCCGCGACCGCACCCGTCATCGATGCCGACGATCGCGAGATTGCCCAGGCTATTTCGGTCATCTTCCTGTTTAACGTTATCGCGGCGCTCGTGTTTCCGACGCTCGGCGGCATGCTCGGGCTGACCAACGAGGGCTTTGGCCTGTTTGCCGGTACCGCCATCAACGACACCTCGTCCGTAACGGCTGCGGCGAGCGCTTGGGACAGCATGCATCCCGGCGCCAATGTGCTCGAGAGCGCCACGGTGGTCAAGCTCACCAGGACGCTGGCCATTATTCCCATCACGTTGGTCCTCGCATGCTGGCAGATGCATCTGGCGCGCAAGGCCGGCGGCGACGCCAAAAGCACGTTCTCGCTTAAACGCGCGTTTCCCTTGTTTGTGCTGTTCTTTGTGCTGGCGAGCGTAATCACCACGGTGCTTCAGCTTCCCGTGTCCATCACGGCGCCCATCAAGGAGCTGTCGAAGTTCTTTATCGTGATGGCCATGGCGGCTATTGGCTTTAATACCGATATCGTCGAGCTGGTCAAAAAGGGCGGCAAGCCCATCGCGCTGGGCTTTTGCTGCTGGATTGGCATTGCGTGCATGAGTTTGGGGATGCAACACGTGCTGGGAATCTGGTAGAGAAGTAGCTTATTTGCGTGCTGCGTGCTGGTGAGCGCATGCCTGCGGTGGAGCGATAGGAGCTCTTGCGGGTATGGCTTGTCCGCAGGTTTATAAGTCCCGAAGAGCTCTTATCGCCCCGCCAGGATGGCGATGCGGGGCAACACCTATACTCGCAGGACGGCGCTTTCTGCCCTATAGTGTTTGGTGGGCAATATCGTTCAATTTTGAAACACTCGGTCGTGCGACCGTCGGCGGTTGCATGTCGCCGCGGACAGGGGCAAATCATGGATAGCAATGCCAAACTGAACATCTTGACCGAGGCCCTAGCTGCTGCCGGGGCTTCGGCATTGGCAATCGATGCGCGTGGGGACGTCGCGATCTCGACCATGAATGACGCGGCGCTTGAGCGGGATGTGGCGGCTTTTGTTGCCGAACGCCTCGACCGTATAGGAGACGGTGCGCGCCTTGTTATGGGGCGTGCGGGTACGCGCCTGAGCCTGACCGTTCGCCCCGCCGACAAAGAGGGCGGGGGCCTTTGGGTCGTCGTGGTCCGCGAGGTGCGCGGCGCCGCGGCGCATGCGGGCATCGAGTGGCTCAACGCCGACGAGGTTGAGGCCCGCTACGAATCGAGTGCGTACGGCATCGTTGAGGGGGCGGCCTCGGTGGCTGCGCCGGTTGCCGAGAGCTACGCGCGCGGTGTGCCCCTTATGCTCGAGGGCGAGCTGGGAGCGGGTCAGGTTGAGATCGCCAAGCGCCTCTATCTGGACGGTCCTTTTGCCGATCAGCCCTTTGTTTCCGTCGCGCTCGATGAACTCACCGATCGCGGTTGGCGCCACGTGCTCAAAAGCGCCGAATCGCCGTTGTTCCAAACGGGGCTGACCCTTTGCATTGAGGGCTGGAATGCGGTTGGCCCTCAGCGCCTCCGCGAGCTCGTTTCCACGATGGCCGACACCGCGTTGGCGACGCGCTGCCATGTGGTGCTGACAGCGAATGACATGCCGGGCGGCGGCGAAAGTGATCAAGCCGCCTTTGTGACCGAGCGCTTCGCCTGTGCGGTGAGCGTGGCGCCGGCAATCGCCGAGCAGGGAGCCGCGTCGACGAAGGTCGCGCGCTATTTGGAATATCTCGCTGATGCATTTGGGACGGCAGTGCCCACGCTGTCTGCCACGGCGACGAAGACGCTCGATGCTTACCGCTGGCCGCGCAATTATCTGCAGCTCCGCGAGGTCTCGGAACGACTGTATATATTGGTGGGGGCGGGCACGGTGGATCGCGCTGTGGCGGAGGAAGTGCTCGCCCAAGAGGACGTGATTAAGACCGCAACCTTTGGCGCCCCGACACTCGAAAGCGACCTGTATATCCTGCGACCGCTGATCGATACCGAGCGAGATATCGCGCATCTGGTTGTAGACCATCTCCATGGCAACCGAACCCGTGCGGCGGAGGTGCTGGGCATAAGCCGTACAACGCTGTGGCGCTTGCTGAAGGACGATGACCGTTGAGCGAGGCGCCCGTGACCGCGCGCGACGCGTGTGCTACAGTCCAAAGCGTTATTGTTTCGATTTGGTTACGGCGTGCGAGGGCATATGGCTGAGACTTCAAAACCGAGCCGCAGAAGACGGAGCGCCGCGCCGGTCAACCGACGCACGACATCGGTGACGTGGGGCAAACACGCCTCGGGGTTTGATGGCTCGTTCAAGCGCACTAAATACGGCTATCCTTCGGCAAGCGCCCGCTTGGCAATGCAGGCAGAGTCCTCACTGTGGGGCCGCAAACGCGTGGTGGGCTCAAAGCTCAAGCACGACGGCACGCTTGGTTACATCAGCCGCGGGGCGGCTCGCCGCAGTGGGCTCAATCCTGCTGGTTGGCATCGTTATGTGCCGATCGTGGCCGCCGTTGCAGTGATCGTCATCGCGCTCGCTGCGCTCGGATATGCCGGCGGTGGCGCCAACTTGGACGCAATGTTTAAATCGCCCGAGCTCGCGCATGCAGGCACAGAAGTTGTCGAGGGCGCTCAGACCCAGACGGGTGTCGCGCCCCAGCGCGGTATCGTTGCGGCGGCCTCCACCATCGCCGATGCGCAAAAGGACGAGGACGAACAAGGCAGCGAAGCCGAAACGACCCAGACAAGCGAAGCGACGACAACTCAAATATCAACATAGCTTGCCGGCAGAAGGGGACGTTCCTTTTCTGCCGGCAGTTTGGGACACTCCTGCGCTACTTGACGTATACCACGTTGTCGCGGCGCGGCTTTGCCTCGGGTAGCGTGTCCTCGGCGTAGCCCAGAATGCAGTGACCGACGCCGCGTAGGCTACCGTCGGCGGGCAGGCCCCAGCTGGCCAGCAGTTCCAAGCCTTCGGGCGAGTCGAAGACCTCGTGTGCGCGATGAATCCAGCACGAATCGACACCCAGCGCATAGGCAGCATTGAGCAGGTTGCCCATGGCAAGCGAACCGTCTTCCAGATGCGTGGGCACGCTGCGGTCGACCAGTACCACCACAACGGCCTTGGCGCCATAGAAGGGGTCGCTGTTGCTGCCCATGACCTGGGCGTTAAGCTGCGAGAGGCGCTCGACGGTTGCGGGGTCGGTGACGGCGACAAACGTCACCGGCTGGCGGCCCATGCCGCTCGGTGCATATTGGCCGGCTTCGATAATACGTGCAAGCTTTTCGGCCTCGACGGGACGATCGCTGTATTTGCGGCAGCTGCGGCGGTGAATGAGCGCTTCGATAGTCTCCATGGTGTCTCCTTGCGGTGGCGTTGTAGATGCCCCGTTCATACCCGTCGGGCTCAAACGATAGACGGTCAATTGCCCGGCCAAAAGGATAGATTCCAATTGGGGAAGTAGGTTTGCATAAAAGTACCTTCAGAATGTGACAAACCAATGGGATGGTTAAACGTTTTATCCCGTCTACCCTGCGGTTTTTTACCACTTGCCTAAATGACGAACGCATAACCTCTGATAAAGGTTTTACTAAAGGAGTACCAACGTTTATTAATGCGCCGTGGTGGCGCCGGGCCAGGAGGTAACATCATGTTCCAGGCTGGAGATGTCGTCGAGACCGATTTCGAAGGATTTCTGAAGCTGCTGCGTTCCAAGACGCGCGCTTTCGTGTCGATTAACGATCACGAGTACTACATCACGCACACCGATGGCTATTGGCGTGTTCAGGATTGCGAGGCCCTCAACGACAAGGGCCACTTTACTGACTGCTCCGAGCTGGTCAACACGGTCTGCGAGGTCGTCGAGCTGCCGTGGATCTGCGGCAAGAGCCTACACGACAGCTTCTCGGGCGCCACGGTCTACGAGGCCGTCGCTGCTTAACAGCCAACACTCGATATTCTCTCGCAACCGCCGGCGCCGCCCCCGCGCCGGCGGTCTTTTTTGTCGATATGCTTATGTAGAGCCGACCATAGGCAACGAGCTTATTGACGATAGTCAAAACTCGGACTAATGTGGAGATATAAATTGGTCAAAACTCGGACTATCGAATGGTGGGAGAGATGAATAGTGCAGTTAGCCTGGTCGATTTCGACCGGATGCTCAACGGGCTTGACCGTATCTATTCGGAGTTCGCGCGCGCCTGCGGTCTTTCGGACTGCGCCTACTGGATGCTCGTCGACACGAGTGCGGCGGGCGGAAGCGTTGCCGTGAGTCGGCTGACGAGTGAATGGTTCTACAGCAAACAGACCATCAATTCGGCGATCAAGACGCTTAGGGCGCGAGGGCTTGCGACGTTGGAGTTTGCCGAGGGCAGTCGTAAGAACAAGGTTGTGCGACTGACCGAAGAAGGCGTGCAGTTTGCCAAGCGCTACGCGTTGCCGGCGCAAAAAGCCGAGCAACAGGCATTCGAAGCGCTCGAGCCGTGGGAACAGCGCGAGATCATGCACTTGGTCGGTAAGTTCTCCCATGTTCTTAACGAAGAGTGCGAGGCATTTAAACGGCAAGTGGCCGCCGAGAACGAGACTGACGATAAGGGCGAGGGGGACGCATGCGACTCTTAATGAGGTTTATGAGGCCGTACCGCGGTCTGATTGCGGTGACGCTGTTTGCGGTGCTGATAGATAACGTCGGTACGCTGTTGGTTCCCACGATGCTGGCGAACATGGTCAACACCGGTATTACCACGGGCGATGTCGACTATATTTTACGCAACGGCCTGTACATGCTTATCGCGACCGGCATGGCCAGCGGCGGCACGGTGCTGGGCTGCTATCTTTCGGCGCGCCTGGCCGCCAACGTGGCCTGCGATATCCGTAATGCCGTGTACGACAAGTCGCTCGAGCTGTCCGCCAGCGACTTTGAGCGCTTTGGCACGGGTTCGATGATCACGCGCTCGCTCAACGACATCAACGTGATTCAGCAAGCTGTCCTTCAGACGATTCAGTTGGTGCTGCCGGTACCGTTCTTGGCCGTGGCGGGCATCATCTTTGCCTGGTTTATCGATCCTGCCATGGGCACGCTGCTGGGCGTGGTGGTTGCGATCGTGCTGGTGGCGGCGGTCTTTACCGTTGCCAACGCCGCGCCGATCTTTATGCGCCTGCAGAGCTTTATCGACCGCATGAACGTGGTGCTGCGCGAAAACATCGTGGGCGTGCGCGTCATCCGTGCGTTTAACAAGGAGCGTCACGAGGAGCGGCGCCTGGACGAGGTGTTCAGCGACTACGCCGCCAACGCCATCAAAGTCAACCACCTGTTTGTGGGCCTCGACAGCTCAAGCTTCTTTTTGATGAACATCGCCGAGGTAGCGGTGCTGTGGGTTGGCGGCAACCGCGTGGGCGCCCACGCCATGCAGATCGCGAGCATCTCGGCGGTGCTGGAGTACGCAATCCTGATTCTGTTCTTTGTGATGATGGCGCAGATGGTGGTGCTAACGCTGCCACGCGCCGCGGCATGCCTAAGCCGTGCACAGCAAGTGCTGGAGATTGAGCCGAGCATCGTCGATGGCCAGCGTACGCTTGATGCGGCCGCGTCCGACTCAAAGGACGGGGCCGATGCGGTCGCCGTGTTCGATCACATGTCGTTTCGCTTTGACGATGCCGACGAGGACACCCTGTGCGACCTGAGCTTTGCCTGTCGCCGCGGTCAGACGACTGCGATCGTCGGCTCGACGGGTTCGGGCAAGTCGACGGTGGCCAAGCTCTTGTTGCGCTTCCACGATGCCACCAAGGGCGCCATTCGCCTGGACGGCGTCGACCTGCGCGGCCTTTCGCAAGACGAGATTCGCGGGCGCATTGCCTATGTGCCGCAGAAGGCATGGCTGTTCTCGGGCACCGTGGCAAGCAATCTGCGCTTTGGCAACGAGGACGCGACCGAGGCGGACATGCTTCATGCGCTGCAGGTTGCCCAGAGCACCTTTGTGCTCGATCAGCCGCAGGGGCTCGATACCCCGG